>CAZJOU010000035.1:6749-10791 GCA_964547685.1 uncultured Treponema sp.
CGAAAACGTAGAAAACGAAAATCCTACAGAAGAAGCAAAACCAGAAGAAACTGAACAAAAAGATGATAAAGATTCTTTTTATGATGATTTTCTTGCAGAAGAGCCAACAGTTTCCGAAGGAATTTCTGACGAAAGCATAGATTATCTAAAAGATGACGAAACAGCAGAAAGTACAGAAAACGTTGAAGAAAACAACGATGAAAGTGCAGAAGAAACTGCAAAACAAGAAGAGTCGTCAGAAAGTTCAACTCCGACAGAAAGTTCGGAAAATGCAGATGCAAAGGAAAATTCTTCTGAAGAAGCAACTTCGAAAGAAGCGGATTCTACAAAAGATAGCGATTCTTCTCTTCCAGAAGATTTAAAAAATGACGTAAAATCTGTTCTTCTTTATATGGATCAGTTGTTGGAAAATCTTCCAGAAGATAAAATTATGGAATTTGCAAAATCAGAACAGTTTACAACTTACAAAAAACTGTTTAATGAACTTGGGCTTTCGTAATTTATAACAAAAAAAATAATTCGGGGCTATCATAACGACAGCCCCATTTTTATTATGGAAAAAATTACTTTTGAAAATGCTAAAAATGGTTCACTAACCTGCTCTTTTAGCGGAAAATATTTACATTCAAAATATAATCCAGAACGCGAAGCCGAATCTTTTGTTCAAAATATAAACGTAGATTTTTTACCAGAATGCGTTTTAATTACCGAACCCGCACTTTCTTATTCAACAAAAAAAATAAAAGAAAAGTTTCCAAACGCAAAATTAATTGCAATACGTTATTGTCATAACTTTGATTCTTACAACAAAGATTTTGACTATGTTTTTTACGCAACCACAGAAAAAGAAATTTTAGAATTAAAAAATAATCTTTTACGAACATTAGGCGAAACAAAAATTCTTTCTTCTGCATTTATTCAATGGATTCCTTCTTCTAACGCATTTTCTGAAACAAATAATAAAGTTTGGAAACAAATAAAAGAAACTTTAAATATTGCAAAAACAACGCTTTTTACAAATGGATTTTTTTCTAAAAAATGGTTTTATAACGCAGTTAGACTTTCTATATTTTCTGACAATTTTTTTAGCATAAAAAAAACAGAAAATCCAATTGTAATTGCAGCAAGCGGACCAAGTTTACAAAGTTCAATTCCGCTTTTAATAAAAAATCGAAACAAATTTCATTTAATTGCGCTTTCTTCTGCAATTTTGCCTTTAATAAAAAATTCAATTATTCCAGATTTAGCACTTTCTACAGACGGCGGTTTTTGGGCAAAAAAACATCTTTCAATCTTAAAAAAATATCCAGAAATTCCGCTTGCTATTGCAACAGAAGGAAACGCAGACACAATAATTTTAAAAAATTCTAAAATTGTTCCACTAAGTTATTCAGATGGATTTTCTAAAAAATTGTTTAATTTTTTGTGCCTAAAAACCGAACTTGCAGAAAGAAACGGAACAGTTTCTGGAACCGCCGTTAATTTTGCACAAAAACTTACAAGTTCAAAAGTTTTTATTTGCGGTTTAGACCTTTGCGCTTCTAAAGGTTTTCAACACACAATGCCAAATGCGCTAGAAACATTTAATAAGCGTTTTGACTTTTGCCTTTTACCACAAGAAACGCGAATAACAAAATCAATTTTTAATAGCGAATCTTTAAAAATTTACGAAAATTGGTTTTCTGATCCAAACCGAAATTTTACAAATAAAGCATTTAGACTTTCTAACAACTTTGCATTTAAAAATAATTTAAATACAATGAAAGACGTTAATTTTGATTTTTTTAATAAAATTGCAAATAAAAAAATCAACACAAAATTTGAACTAGAAAAAATTGCATTTAATAAAGAAAATACAAAAAATAAAATAAAACTTTTTATTGAAAATTTTTCTAATTCAGAAGAATGGCTAAACGAATTTTTTCCAGCGGAAACTTTTTCTATGAATCACAAAAAAGAAGAAGCAGAAAAAAACAAACTTAAAGAAGAAATTAATAAAAAAAATAAATATTTTACAGAAAAACTTAAAAATTTGGTGAAAGAATGATATATAGAAATTTTGAAATTTCAAAAGACGGGCAAAAAATTCCTGTTTTTTTAAGCGGAAAACTTTTCCATTCAAAATATAATCCAGAACGCGAAGCAAAGATGCTTGTAGAAAATACAAAAAAAAGCGATTTTTTCCTTATAACAGGGCTTGGCGCAGGATTTTACCTAAAAGAAATGCAAAAAAAATTTCCAGATTCATTTTTTCTTGTTTTAGAAGAATCTAGCGAATCTATTAATTTTTTGCTAACAAACTTGCCGGAATTAAAAAATTTGCAAAACGAAAAAACTGTTTTTTGCACAATAGAAAATCTTGAACAAAAATTGCTTGAATATTACATTCCAGCAATTTATTCAACTTTTTCTGTTTTTACAATAAAAAGCTGGCTTTTAGAAAACAACGAAAAATTAATTTTGCAAAAAATAAATAGCGCAATTTCTAATATTTCTAAAGATTTTTCTGTTCAGGCGCATTTTGGAAAACTTTGGCAAAACAATATTATGCAAAACGTAAAATTAGCAAATAAAAACGTAGAAATAGCGTTTCCTTTAGAAAAAGAATGTATTGTTGTTGCAGCAGGTCCTTCGCTTGATTTAAAAATTGATTTTTTAAAAAAGAATAGAGAACAACTTTTTATTTTAGCAACTGACACAGCATTTTTAGCGCTAGAAAATCAAAATATTATTTCCGACGCAGTTATTTCTATAGATGGACAAATGATTTCTTACAAACATTTTAGTAAAAAAACAAAAAACAATACTTTTTATATTTTTGATTTAGCAGCAAATTCTTCTGCGGTTAGAAAAATAAAAAAAAGTTCCGAAAAAATTATTTTTACGGTTTCTGGACATCCTTTTGAACAACTTTGCAAAAAAATTTCACCTGATTCTTTTTTAAGCGTTGATTCTTCTTCTGGAACTGTAACTATTGCTGCAGTTGATTTTGCACTACAAGTTGGATTTTCAAAAATTAAGATTTTAGGCGCAGATTTTGGTTATATTTTAAGGAAACCTTACGCAAAAGGAACTTATTTGGACAACATAAATTACAAAAATCAGAAAAAAAACTTTTCTGCAGAAAAAGAATTTTTAAAAACTATGTTTAGAACGCCATTAATAAAAATTTCAGAAAAAAAATACACAACAGAAGTGTTGAATTTCTACGAGAAAAATCTTTACGAATGGTGCAAAAAAAATCAATGTAAAATAAGTAAGGAAAACGACATTTTTTGCTTAGAAAAAGACAATCTTTTAGCAGAAAAAACTAAAAAAATCAGTTTACAAAAATTTGACATTCAAAATTTAAAGAAAAATCTCTTAAAAAAAGAAAACGAAAAGCAAATTATAAACGCAATGCTTCCGTACATTTCATACTTAAAAAATGAAGATTCTAAAAACGGAAAAAATAAAACTTTTTCTGAATATTCAAAACTTGCGTTGAATTTTATACTACGCTATAATTTTTAATATGAAAAAAACAGGCGTTACTATTTTTGCCATTTTTATTTTGGCGGTTTTTGCTGGTTCTATATTTTATTTTATAAATACAATTCGAACAGATTATAAAGACGGTTTAACTCGCTCTGAAAAAACTTTTAACAAGATTTCTGAATTTGCAGAAAATTTGCCAGAAAAAGTCGACGACAATTTATTTTTAAGCGAAGAAGGAATTCTTTCTGGAAAATTTTCTAAAAATAACGAAACTATTGTTGCCTACCCTAATGACGAAACAAGTTCAAATGTTTCTAGTTCAACGCTTGTAAAAATTTTTAATAAAACTATTGTAAAAGAAAACGACACGTACGAACTAAAAGTTGCAATTTATCTTCTTAGACCTTCTACAATTTACAAATCTGCGCGAAATTCTTTTATTGTTATTTTATTAGGCACTTTAATTACAATTGTTGCTTTAATAATAATTTCTGTAAAAGACGGAAAAAACAATAAAGAAGAAAACGATAGCGAAGTAGACGAAAATGACGAAGATTCTATTTTT
>CAZJOU010000035.1:10891-13955 GCA_964547685.1 uncultured Treponema sp.
AAACTTATGAGTTCGGTTTCTTCGGAAAGTAGCGAAAACAATAAAGAAGCATTAAAAAGCAGAATTGACTATGAAATTTCAAAATCTGCATCGAACGAATCTGACCTTTCGCTATTTCTTATAAAAGTTGAATCAAATTCTGCTACAAACATAAAAAAATATCTTGAAGATAATTTTGGCAAAGACAACGTTTTTAATTACGAAGACGAAACGTTTGCACTTTTAAAAGAAGACACAACTGTAGACGAAGCAGAAGATGATGCTTCTAAACTTGAACAAGAAATAAAAGGTTTATTTCCAGAAAGTAAAGTATTTATTGGTATTTCAAGCCGTTCTACAAGAATTCTTGGCGCAGAAAGACTTTTAATGGAAGCAGAAGAAGCGTTAAAACACACTTCCGATGACGAAGATTCTCATATAATCGGTTTTCACGTTGATATAGAAAAATATCGCGAATTACTTAAAAATTCGTAAAATAGCCACTGAACCAAGTTCCGTGCGCCTTAGCGTCATTCTGAACTTGTTAGCCTTCGGCGACCTTCGGTACAGAATCTACAGTTGTATCCGCTCCACTCTTACTACTGTCGCTGTCTTCTAGTTCTTCTAGTTTCTTTTCAAAAGTTTCTATATTTTTATTATCTTTAAACTTTTCTTTTAATTCGTTTGTTTTTTCTTTGGCTTTTTCGTAATTTTCTTCTGCAAACAAAACATTTATGTAATTTACTAAAATATCAGAATTATCCGGATTGTTTTTGTTCAATTCTTCGTATAACTGCTCGGAACCTTTTAAGTTTCCGTTCATTGCATAAATGTAAGCAAGCGACATTTTTAAACTAACATTTTCTGAATCGCGTTTTAATAATTTTAAATAGACTTTTTCTGCTTCTTGCCAATTTTTATTAAGAGCATAAGAACGACCAAGTTTATAAAAAGCCGTCCAATACAAAGACTTATTTTTCATAGCGTAAGAATAATAAGTAATTGCTTTGTCGTATTTTCCCAAATCGTTATATGCGTCTGCAATATTCATATATTCAACATAAATATTGTTTTTCTTTACTTCTGTTTCTCCGGGAATTGGAACATGAACAGAAGCGCAAGAAAAAAAGAAAAATGAACTAAAAATAATAAATAAAAACTTTTTCACTTTTACCCTAAAACAGTTTTTTCTATTTCAAAAAGTTGCGAACGATACAAACAAGAAATATTGTGACCATAATCTGCAATTAGCTGAATTATGTTTCGCGGATGTTCTTTTGTATCGCAACCATTAAGTCTGTCGCCAGCATCGCCAAGTCCTGGCATAATATACGCTTTTTCGTTCATAACAGGATCTACCCAAAGCGTGTAGCAAGTGCAATTTTCCAAAGCGCGCGTTACACGAATACTTCCCTTTAATGTAGAAATTGTATTAAAAAACGTAATAGATTTTGGTTTTACACCTTGGCTTTTTAAATATTTTACAACTGTTACAAGTGAACCGCCAGTTGCATTCATTGGATCTGCAAAAATTAAATCTTTTCCGTCAAGTTTTTCTAAATCAAAGAACGACTTTTTTAAATCCAAAATGTATTCCATATTAGATTCATTTTTTGTATCGTTGCGGCTAATTTTGAACAAAGCAAACGGAGTTATATAACTATGCGAAGAATATTCTTCTATTTCTTTTGAGATAATCATAGAAGGTAAAAGTGCACCACGAAGCATTACGCACATAACAGAATTTTCAATTTCTGAATCAATATCAGGAATTTTATGAACTGCGTAATTTTGAACTGGAAAATTTACTGGAGTTTTTACAATAATGTGTCCTTTTTTATCCTTATGTTTTTCTGTATAAGCCATTCTAAAAAGCATTTCGTATGCTCGCTGGCTATAATACATAAACTCTTGGTGGTCGGTTTTTACATCGCGAAGTTTAGAAATAACGCGACTTGCTTCTGCATGTGCGCCTTCTTCTGTTTCAAAAGAATAAACTTTGATATTTGGGTGCTTAGCGCAAATTTTTTGCATTTCGTGCC
Organism: uncultured Treponema sp.; assembly: GCA_964547685.1. Classification (GTDB taxonomy): domain Bacteria; phylum Spirochaetota; class Spirochaetia; order Treponematales; family Treponemataceae; genus Treponema_D. Next base: position 12,913 of record CAZJOU010000035.1, read on the forward strand.
CCATTTTATCGTAGCCTTCGATAATTTTTTCTTTATTAACAGGTTCAAAATATTTCATAGTTTCTTTGAACATAACATCAAGAGTAGAAAGATCTTCCATATCTTCTTTTGTAAGATAACCATCTAAATCTTCCGCTCTTAAAATAATTTTGTCGCTATCCATTTTAAAACTCCGCTTATATAACAAGGATTTTATACAACTGATTTTTATTTATTTTTATTCCAGAAACAACTAAATGAGTATTGGAAGTCATTTCTATATTAGAATCTGTAAGTCCGAACGCAACTTCTAGCATTGCTTTTGCCGCTCCAACAACGCGTGGATCTCTAAATTCAAATTCTAGTTCCGTAAAATATTGATTTTCATCTTTTGGATCATTTTTTAAAAATCCTTTTACATAAACTAATTTAAAGTTTAAATTTGCGCCTGTTAAAGTTGTAAGAAACGACTGAGGTCTAGAAGCATAAAATCTAATTTGATTTTTAGTTGCAATTTCGTCTAAAGAAAGCCAATTTTTCATATCTTCTTGAATAGAAAAATTATCTTCTGATTCAATGGAATAAAAAAGATTATTAAATTTTTCCACTTTTTCTGGAACAGAGCCACCAATAAGTGCAATATTTTCTGACGGAAAAGACGCTAAAATTCCAGAATTTTCGTAAACTGTATAAGTTACATTCTTTTTATTAGAATCTTCCAAAATTAATTTGTCAGAAGTCCAGCCATTTTTTTTAGAAAAAGCCGAAGAAACTGCAATTTTTGGGAAATTACATAACGAAGAAATTTGAAAATCTACAGATTTTTTTGATTTTTTTAGTCCAAGATAAACAACATCAATTCGCTCTGTAATTTTATCTGCATCTTTTTCTGAAAGACCTTTTAAATTATTTTGAAGCATTCTAGAAATTAATGCAGGGTCAACATCTTTTGGAATTCGCAAATAAAACGAACTGTTAGAATCTATTAAATCTAGCGGATCTACGTATTTTCCAACAGGAACAGTTTTACAAGCGAATAAAACGAACGCAAAAACTAAAATGAA
>CAZJOU010000036.1:0-13920 GCA_964547685.1 uncultured Treponema sp.
TGGAAAAGCAGAAGTTTTGAACGGAACTTCTTGGAAAACATTAAATGTTGGCGATACATTAAAAAACGGAGACACAGTTCAAACAGGTTTTAAAAGTTCGCTTTCCTTAAAAGTAAAAGATTCTGTAATAAACGTTTCGGCTCTTACAAGAATGACAGTAGAGCAACTTTCTGAAAATGCGCAAAAAGATAATGTTCGCGTTTTTGTAAAAACTGGCGGCGTTAGTTCAGATGTTCAAAAATCAAAAAATAAAAAAGTTGGCTTTACTGTTAGAACTCCAGTTGCAACCGCTTCTGTGCGCGGAACAGAATTTTCTGTGGAAAACACTTTTAATTCATCTTCTGTAGAAACAACGCGCGGTTCTGTTGCGGTTTGGAAAAGTTCAAATTCTGTTCAAGTTGCTAATGATTCAGATTCTGATGTAAGCAAAAATAGCGAAAATGTAGACGAATCTTTGGAAAATAATTCTTCTAGCGAAAGTTTTGAAAATGCGCCACACGGAACTGTTTTTGTAAAACAAAATCAGGGAACAGAAATTTCTTCTACAGGAAACGTTTCTGCGCCTGGCGAAAAAGCTGCTAATGGCGTAAAACTTGATGACGGAACAAAAAATCCATTTGATTCAGGTCGCCCGCAAGAAAACGGTCCGAACGTAAATACAAAAAAAGCCGACGCAACTTTATTTGTAAATGTTACAGTTAAATAAAATACTTTATGAAAAAAGAAAATCTTGAAAAATCGAAAAAAACAAAGGCTATTTTTTCTTCTTTTGTGGTTGTATTTGCAGTTAGCGTTTTTGTAAGTTTGTTTTACATTTTTGGTGCTTTTGAAAAATTTGAATATAAGTTTTACGACATTTTGCTTTCGCTAAAAAAAGCACCAAAAGAATGTAACGAACTTTTGCTTGTAGATATTGACGACCTTGCGCTTGACCAAATGGGTTCTTGGCCGTGGACGCGCGACAAAATTGCAGATTCGCTACTTTTTATGAAAGAACTTGGAGCGGAAACTGTGGTTTTCGATATTGAATATTTGTCGCCATCGCAAAAATCTGTAAACACAAATGTTTACGAAAAAATGCTTTCTGAAAAAAAAGCGGATTTTAGCGAAATTCAAAATCTTTTTGTTGATAATGACGACTATTTTGCGCGTTCACTTCAGTTTTTTGGAAATTCGTATCTTACGGTAAATGCAGGAAATCTTGCTATAATTTATAGCGAAGACGAACTTTCTTATGCAAAAAAACGCTTTTTGTTTTCGGTTCAAGATAAAAAAAATTGGCTTACCAAAAAAAATTGTGCAAAATCTTATTCTGAATTTTCGCCTGCAATGTTTGACTTTGTTTCGCGTGCAAAAGGTGCTGGTTTTACAAATGTAACTATTGATTCTGACGGAACTCGCCGTCGTATTCCGCTTTTTATAAAATACGATGACGGAGTTTTAGCGCAACTTTCGCTTTCTCCACTTTTAAAAATTTTAAAGCCAGAAAATATAAAAATTACAAAAAATTACATTATTTTGGAAAATTGCAAAGACTATAATTTCGAACTCGATAGCCTTGCGGCGACCTTTGGTACGGAATCTCCAAATAATTACAAAAATAAATCATTAAAAACAATAAAAATTCCAATTGGAAAAGACGGAACTATGCTTATAAATTGGCTAAAAAAGCCATTTGCAAAAACAAAAACTGTTTTTTATGATGACAATTCTAGCGAAGAGGTTATTGACGAAGAAAATACATCGTTTTCGCATTGTTCAATTTTTTATTTGTGGAATTTAAGCGAACTAGAAAAAACAATTTTTAGCGAACTTCTTAATTTTGAACAAATTGTTAAATCTAATTCTATAAATCTTTTGCCTATTAATACACTAATTTCTGATTATAACGATATTCTTGAATATAAAAACTACATTTTAAGCGCAATGAACGGTTACGACGAAAACGAAAATGCGCTTGGCGGTGGTATAGATAACGAAACTTTTGCTGAATATTTTACGCTTCGCAAAACTTTTTTTAAAAACTTAAAAACTTTTTCAGATAGCAATGATTTTATAAATTTTATTAACGAAAATCCTGAACTTTACGAAAATGCAGAAAATTTCTGTTCAAATATAGAAACTTTTGATTTTTACTTTTCGGAAATGCAAAAAATGTTTAGTGGAAAATTCTGCATTATTGGAAATACAGGAAGTGGAACAACAGATTTAGGTTCAACGCCTTTTCAAAATTCTTATCCAAATGTTGGAACGCACGCAAATGTTTATAACACAATTTTAACACAAGATTTTATAACAGAAATAAATTGGATTTGGGCTTTGCTTTTTGCTTCGCTTCTTTCGTTTTTGGCATTTGCATTTCATTCAAATAGAAAAGTTTGGGTTCAAAGCGTTTGGGCGGTGGGGCTTTTGGTTGTTGTTCTTGTAATTCCAATTCTTTTAATGCGCTTTTTTGGATTTTATGTTCCACTTACTTCTTCTATTTTAATTGTTGTTTTGTCTTATATTTTTATTACTGCGCTTAGATTCCGTTCTTCCGAAAAAGACAAAAAGTTTATAACGGGCGCGTTTAGTCAATGTTTGTCTAAAGATGTAGTTAACGAAATTATAAAAGATCCAAGCAAATTGGTTCTTGGCGGAAAAAACTACAATATGACGGCAATTTTTACAGATATTCAAAAGTTTTCGGGTTTTTCGGAACTTTTAAGTGCAGAAGAACTTGTTGCGCTTTTAAATTACTACCTTACGCAAATGAGCGAAATTATAATAGAAGAACACGGAACTGTAGATAAGTACGAAGGCGATGCGATTGTTGCTTTTGTTGGCGCGCCAATTCCTATGGAAGATCATGCTTCGCGCGCTTCTGCTGTTGCAATAAAAATGAAAAGGGCAGAAAACGAAATTAACAAAAACATTTTAAAAATTGCTTCTTCTGAACGTCCTTCTGAAATTTCCGAAACGTTGTACAGTGCGTTTAAGATTATGGTTTCGAATAATCGTCAAATTTTTACAAGAATTGGCTTAAATTCTGGCGAAATTGTTGCTGGTTTTATGGGAAGCGACAACAAGAAAAACTACACAGTTATGGGAAATAACGTAAATCTTGCAAGTCGTTTAGAAGGCGTAAATAAGCAATATTCAACTGGTGGAATTTTAATGAGCGACGCAACTAGAAAACATCTTGGAAACGAATTTGTTGTGCGCAGTTTAGATAGAGTTCAAGTTGTAAATGTAAAAACTCCAATTCGTTTGTATGAACTTTTGGGTTTTCGTTCTGAATTTGACGAAAATTTCCTTAATTACGTTAATGACTGGGAAAATGCAATTAAACTTTTTGAAAGCAAAGAATATAGTCGCGCTTTGGAAAGTTTTAAAAATCTTTTGGCAAAAAATCCTAACGATAATGTTTGTAAATATTACATTTCGCTTTTAGAAAAATTTTTTGTTCAAGGAAAATATCCTACAGCAAAAGACGATTTTGGTGTTGCTTTTAATCCAGAAAATCCACCAGATATGGAAAAATCGTGGATTGGCACAGAAAAAGAAATTAAAGGAACATTTACACTTTTGCAAAAATAAAGACAGACAATTTTTATTGATTGTATTAAAAAGTTGCCATTTTGCAGTTATTTTGCTTTATGTGGACTAAAGTAAAAAAAATCAGCATAATTACTTAATATGAAAAAAACAGGCGCACAAATTATTGTAAAACTTTTAGAAATTCACGGAATTAAAGTTGTTGCAGGAATTCCTGGCGGTTCAATTCTTCCATTATATGACGAACTTACTAGAAGCAACATTCATCACGTGCTTGTGCGTCAAGAGCAAGCAGCCGGATTTTTTGCGCAAGGAATTGCGCGTTCAACAGGATTGCCTGCAGTTTGTATGGCAACCAGCGGACCTGGCGCAATGAATCTTTTAACAGCGGTTGCAGACGCAAGGTGCGATTCTATTCCTATTATTGCAATTACGGGGCAAGTAAATACAAATCTTATTGGAACAGACGCTTTTCAGGAAGCAGACACGTTTGGACTTTCGTTTCCAATTACAAAACACAGTATGATGATAAAAAATGTGTCCGAACTTTTTAATGCAATTCCCGCCGCATTCGAAATTGCAATGAACGGTCGCCAAGGTCCTGTTCTTATAGACATTCCGCGCAATGTTCAACTTGCAGAATATGAATTTGACAAATGGCCAGAAATTAAAAAGCCAGTTTCCGAAGAAAAATCTATAAGATTTCATACAAAAGCACCAGAATTAAAAAAACTTATAGAAGAAGCAGCAAATCTTATTTCAGAATCAAAAAAGCCTTGCTTATATTTAGGTGGCGGTTGCAACACTTTGCAAGCAGCAAAAGTTATTCGCGAATTTAAAAAAACTTTTAGATTGCCGGTTGTTTCTTCTTTAATGGGACTTGGCTGCATTCCTTCTTCTGATGTGGATTTTGCCGGAATGATTGGAATGCATGGAAGTTACGCTGCGAATGTTGCAATGAACGAAAGCGATTTAGTTATTGCCGCTGGCGTTCGTTTTGACGACAGAGCAACAGGTGTTGTTTCTAAGTTTTGTCCAAACGCAAAAATAATTCATATTGATGTAGATGCTGCGGAAATAAATAAAATTCTTCCTGCAAAAGTTAGCATTGTTGCAAAAGTAGAAAGTGTATTTCCAGAATTGACTTCTGTTTTGCAGAAAAAAAATAATTCTAGTAACGAAAAAAATGTGGCTCGCGCAAAATGGTGCGAATATATAATTGATGTAAACAAGAAGAATTCGTCGATAACTTGCGGTTCGCCGAAAGAAAGCGAAAAAAATAAAAGTTTTAAAAATAGCAAAAATCCACGCGAATTTATTGCGTCTATTCCAAACCTTGCAGAAAAAGCTGGAATAAAACGCACAGATTTGCTTGTTACAACAGATGTTGGTCAACATCAAATGTTTGCTGCGCAGTATTATCCTATAGAAGAACCGCGAACTTTTCTTACTTCTGGAAGTTTAGGCACAATGGGATTTGGACTTCCAGCTGCTATTGGTGCTGCTTATGCAAATCCACAAAAGCGAATAATTTGTTTTTCTGGCGATGGTTCTATAATGATGAATATTCAAGAACTTGCAACTTTGGCAGAAAATAATCTTTCTGTAACTGTTATTGTTTTTGAAAATGGAACTTTAGGAATGGTTTACCAACAACAAAAGTTTCTTTTTGAAAAAACTTATTCTGCAAGCGAATTTTTGCAAAGTCCAAATCTTTTAAAAATTGCGGAAGGTTTTGGAATAGAAGCTATAGATGCAGATTTAGATAGCGAATGGTACAAAAAAGCGTTTAATCCGAACAGAAAAAACAAACCTTGCTTTGTTCGCGTAAGAATTGACCCAGAAGAAAACGTTTTGCCGTTCGTTCCGGGCGGAAAAGCAAATATAGATAGCATTCGCGATTAAAAAAATGTAGAAAGTTATAACTGTGGAGAAAGTATGAAAAAACTTATATTTGGAATTTTTATTACAATTTTTTCGTTGCCACTTTTTGCGCTTTATAACACATTAGGAATTCCAGATTCTTCTGAAATTCGCAAAGATTTAGTGGAAACTTGGTTCGAAGCGCCTTTGCAAAGCGTGCGTATGAATCGCCCAGAAATACGCACAAATAGTGTAGGGCAAAAATTCCAAATACGCTTAGAAGAAACAGACGATTCGTTTAATATTTTTGTTGCGCCTTATGCGCGAATAGAAGTAGACGTTTATTCCGATAAAGGCAAATCTACTGAAGAACAAGATATTTACCCGGGCGACGCGCCAGGAAGTTTTCTTTTAGTGCGCGACAAAAAAACAGGAAAACCGTTACGAATTCGTTATTATTTTACTTCCGATAGCGAAGTTTTTATTCAGTTTGTTCCGTCCGGAAGAACTTCTTATTGCGACTATTTAATTTTTAGTTGTTATGCCGCTCGTGGCGTTCCTACAGGATTTCCGCTAAGCAAGTTTTATACTTCATCTTTTGAACAAATTATAAAATGGACAAAAAATACAATTCCGTGGCAATATACAAACATTCATCCAGAAGATTATCATTCAATTCTTCAAATGGTAAATGTATTAAAAGAAAATAATGCAAATGTAGTTCTTACCGATGATGCAATGTACGACGAAAACGAAAATCCAATTTATATTTCAACAGGAAAAGAACGAAAAATTGCGGATGAAGACGTTGGAAAAATAACAGTTTCTGGCGCAGGATATTTAAAATGGATTTCCGACGGAATTATAGAACCATTAACTGGCGGAAGATTAAAACGCGAACCGCTACTTGAACAAACAGTTGAATATAAATCAACAGGATTTCAGGGGATTTTAAGTGAAAGATATGCAATTTCGTTTTCGTTAGATTGGATTCGTAACCTTGCAAGCGGAATTGTTTCTGTTCGTTCTGGCAGAAATTATTTATACAAAGATTCTGGCGTAGACGTAAAAATTGAACCTTTTAGCGCAGAATTAACCGAAAAAGGCATTCGAAATTCTACAGGCTATATAGAAAATAATGGATATTCTGTAAAAGTGCTAAAATCACTTTTGTACGTTCTTTCTGCAACAGAACCGCAAATTTTTTATTTTGGCGCAATACGAGAAACAGATAGAAGAAGTCCAGAAGTTAAAGTTTTTAATGAATGTTGCGCATTTTTCCCATATTTTGATAGCCAAAAACATTTTAAGTGCGTAATTTTTAAAGATGGTTCAGAAATTTCTTTTGATGATTTTTATTCGCGCTACTACAACGATTCAATTTCGCTAGTAAAAGTTCAAACAACAGAATATTTTTCCCCAGCAAAGTAATTTCGTAGACTTTTAAAATATTCTGCTTTATAGTATTATTTAGTAGATTAATAGAGTGAATATCAAGTTTTATTGGTTCATCAAAATTATCTGCGCGGAGCAGAAAGTTGCATAAAATAATTTTTATTTTTATTTAACATTCTGATTGAAAAAATGTCATTATCGGGCTTGACCCGATAATCTACTTGTTATAGATTGCCGTGTCAAGCACGGCAATGACATTATTTTATTAAAACTTGATATTCACTTTAATAAAAAAGTTTTAAAAGCGGGGGAAAAGTGAACGTTAAAAATCTTGGTGAAATAGAAGCAGTTGCATTTGACATTGACGGAACAATTTATCCGCAATGGAAAATTCATTTTATTGCTTTTTTTCACTATTTGTCTCACGGAATTTTTTTCCTTCACTATGGACTTGTTCGCCACGAACTTCATGGATTAGAACAAACTCCTGAATTTAACAAAATTCAAACAGAAAAAATGGCAAAGCGACTTAATTGTTCCTACGACGAAGCCGCAAAAAAACTAGATAAAATTGTTTACAAAGGATTAGAAAAATATTTTAAAAAAATCCGTTGCTATAAAGATTGTGTGGAGACAATAGAAAAGTTTAAAAATGCTGGACTTAAAATTGCGCTACTTTCTGATTTTCCGCCAGAACAAAAAGGCGAAATTTGGGGCGTAAAAAAATATTGCGACGTAATTTTAGGAACAGAAGCGTTGGGCGCGCTAAAACCAGATCCATATTCTTTTAAAAAAATGGCAGAAATGCTAAAAATTGCGCCAGAAAAAATTCTTTTTGTCGGAAACAGCGTAAAATATGATGTTGCCGGCTCTAAGGCAGCGGGAATGAAAAGCGCATATCTTCTTGCTTGGCGTTACAGAATTTTTAAGTTTTTAAAGCCAAAGAATGTTGATATTGCGTTTTCTAACTATCGCCAATTACAAGATTTTGTGTTAAAATAAAATACCGTTTTTATGGGTGGGGAAAATAAATGGTTATCACAATTCTTATTGCGTCGGCTATTGCGGCAGGAATTTCTTATGTGCTTCATTTAATAGACAAAGACAGCAATCAAATAGAAAAAGTAAAAAAATATGCAGACAAGCGACAAAACGAAATTGATTCTTTTATTCAAGAACATGTAAAACAACTTTCGGATAGCACAGCGTCTTTGGAAACTAAACAAATGCAAGCGGCTGCTGCAATAAAACGATTAGATAATCAAATAGAAGAATTTACAAAAAATGCAAAAAGTTTGCAAAATGATTCAAATGCAGTACGAAATATAGAAGAAAAAATAAAGTCTTACGACGATTCTTTACAAGAACTTGTTAATATGACAGCAAAAGTTGAAGAAAATTTGCAACTTATAAAAAAAGAATCTTTAATTGTAGATAAGCTTAACGAAAATCTTTCTGAACAAAACAAAAAAATTGACGCAATAGAAAAACGAATTCCACAAATTTCTTCGGAATTTTCAAAGAAAAACGGTGAACAGTTAAAAGTTTTAGGAAACAAACTTTTAGATGAATATGATTTGCATGGCGAAAAACTTAAAAAAGATTTAATTCAAATAGAAGAAAGCGCAAAAAAAGCGTTTGCTTCGTTCCAAAACGAAATTTCTGCGGTTTACGAAGAAGCCAGCTTAAAAGCAGAAAATCTTCAAGACGAATCTTTTGACAATTTAAACAAAAAAACAGACGAAAAAATTGCAATTTCTGCAAAGAATTTTGATGAAAAAGCAAAGACTCTAGAAAATCAATTTGAAGCAAAACTAAAAGAACTTTCTGCGCTTATAGACGAAAGGTCAAATGCGGTAAGCACTTCTGCAGAATCGCGAACTGTTGCTTTGGACAAAAAATACAACGAAATTTACGTTAATCTTTCTGCAAAATTTAAGCAAAAAACTTCCGAAATGGAAGAAGAACTTGCTGTAAAAACTGCGGAAGTTCACGAATCTTATAAAAATTCAAATGCAGAAGTTATTGCAAACATAAAAAAGAATCTTTTAGATTTAGATTCAAAGTGCAAAGCAAAAATAGACGAAATTGCCGCAAAATATGACGAAAAAATGTCTTTGCTAAGCGAAAAATATTCAAAACAACTAGAGGGTGCAAGTGGAAAAAGCGACACAAGAATTGTGGAACTTCAACAAAAAATTGCTGCCGCAGACGAAAAATCAAAAGCGCACATAGACGCGCTTACGGCAAAATATATGCAAGCGGTTTCTAATATTCGCGAAAAATACGAAACTGCGCTTTCGTCTATTGATGGCAAAAATAATCAGCGAATTGCAGATTTGCAAAAACAATATGATGAATCTTACGAAGTTGTAAATAAAAAAGTTCAAGATTTTAACACATCTTTTGAAGCGCAATTTAACGAAGATATAGAAAAACTTAAAAATTCTTATCAATCTTATTTGTCCGAAATTCAAACTGACTACACAACTAGAATGGGCGAATTTAACGCAAATTACGAAAAAACTTTTGATGATTTTAGCGTAAAATATTCAGAAACAGCAAATTCTTACGATTCGCAACTTTCTGAATTAAAATCAAAAATAGATTCTTCGCTTGAAACTTACGAAAAATTAGCAAGTCAAGCAGAAGAAAATATTGACGGCTACAATGCAAAAATTGATCAAAAAATAGAAAACGTAAAAAATCAACTTGCACAAACGTTAAGCGCAATTAGTAGCAACGTTGAATCTTCTGTTCAAACTGCAGAAAATACAGTAAATCGCGTAAAAGAAGAATGTGCGGCCGCGCTTTCTAAAGTAGACGAAGTTGAACCGCAATTAAACGAAAAAGTTTCCGCAATAGATTCTAAAATTTCTAATTTCCGCGAAGAAACAAATGCAAAAATGCAAGAACTTAACGAAGTTTTAAAATCTTCTAGCGAAAAAATTGAACAAATGTGCGAAAAACAGCAAGCAGAAGCACTTGGCGATGTTGACAAACAACTTTCTGCTTACAAAAAAGATATGGAATATCGACTTTCTAAGTTGGAAAATGTTGGAACGCAAATTGATGTTCTTGAAAATAACTTAAAGGCTGCAATGGAAGAAGTTAGTAAACGAACGCTAACAACTTTTGATTCGTTTACTTCTGAACAAGAGCAAAAGCAAAATCAATTTGCTTCTTCTGTAAAAGAAAATAATGAACAAATAGAAAGCGACCTTGAAGTTATAGAAAATAAACTAGAAGAGCTTAAAAAATCCGCAATTGGAAATATGACAGAAAAACTAGAAGGTTTTGAAGCAAATTTTGACCGAGACTTAAAAACTCGTGGCGACAAAATTAACGACGACCTTGCTACTTGGAAAAACAATTTTGACGGAAAAATTACTGCTTTTACAAGCGAATACGAAGCGGCAAGACGCGATTTGGAAGCGGAATATAATAAAAATTTGCAAGAAAAACTTGCAAACGTTCAAGCAAAAAGCGATGAACAATCGGAACGAGTTTTGCAGGGAATAAAATCTTCCGAAGATGCGGCAAATGAACATATTTCTGAAATTAAAGCGTTAATTAATAATTTTGCTTCCGAAATGCAAACAAAAGTTAATAAAGTTGACGAAAATTCTGACGAAGCGTTAAAAGCGGCAGTGGAACATTCGCAAAAAAATATTGGCGAACAGTTACAAAAACTTCAGGCGCAAATGTTAGAAGAATTAAAAACTTTTGAAGATTCTGTTTCTGGAAGGCAAGAAACTAGCATTTCTTCTATTGATTCAACTTTGTCTGAATTTAAAACTTGGAAAGCGCAAATTAAAGCACAACTTGATGAATCTAAGAATTTGTTTAAAACAGAAATTGACGGCTTAAAAGAGCAAGCGGAAAACAAAATTAAAGATGCACTTTCGTATATAGAAGCGGAATATCAAAAAATTTACGATGATTCTTCTAAAAAAATTACGGATTTGTCTGATAAAGCGGACGACACAATTGTTTCGTTTGATGAACGTTCAAAATCTATTGCTGCGCAAATAGAAAAATCTTATGACGAAATGCTTAAAGATACAGAAAGTAGAATGAATGTGCAAAATTCTGATTTTGCGCGAAAAATTCAAGATTTTACAACTCAGTTAAACGAAATTACGGATTCAAATCGTTCTACTCAATCTGAACTTTCGTTTAAGTTGCAAGGTTTTTCTAATGAAGTACAAACGCAGATGAGCGAACTTTTAAAAGAGTTGCAAAATGTAAAGTCGCAAATGAATGTTTACGAAAAAGCGGACCAAATGAAAAAGTCGCTTGACGAAAAAATTCAAGAACTTTCTAGCGATTTTGAAAAACTAGAAGGCTTTAAAGATGTTGCGGACGATTTAAATAAAGAATATGGTCACGTTATAAACTTAAAAAATGATGTAGAAAAGCAAGTTGACGCTTTCGATTCGCAAAAAACAAAAATTGAATCTTTAAGTCAACGCTACGAAAAAATGATTTCGCTAAGTGCGCAAATAGACGATAAAATTCGCGATTTAAACACAACTTTTGATGGACTTCAAACAATGGAAGTTCAAGTTCGCGATTTCCAAGATACGCTTTCTTCTATTTCTGGTCGCTACGATAGACTTGAACAAAAAAATGTCGTTATTGACCGCGTTCTAAAAGATGTTGACACTTCTTTTGAAAACTTAAAAGCGTTGGAAGATAGATTGCGCGCTTGCGAACGTCAGTCGGAAACGTTACCAGACGAAATTAAAGATGTTCAAAATAACGTAGATGAACTTCTTAAAAATGGACCAAAAATTGGCGATGCAGCGGCAAAACTTGGCAATTTGCAAGAAATTTTAGACGAAACGGAACAGCGTTTGGAAGCAATTAATTCTGCGCGTGGCGGAGTTGCTAGAATAGAAGAACGGCTTAGCAAAATGGACAAAGATTTGGACGGAAAGCTAAAACTTGTTCAATCTATGGTAAACGACGACGTAAAGAAAAATCCTGGTCCGCAAGAACAATTTATTGCGCCACAAGAACGCGAACAAGTAAAACAACTTGCGCGACAAGGTTGGACAGTTGCACAAATTGCTCGTGCCCTAAAACGAACGCAAGGCGAAATAAACTTAATTTTGGAATTGCCGTCGGATTTGTAGAACGTGTCATACTCGGGCTTGACCCGAGTATCTATTTTAACTTTAGCCTAATCTTTGTACAAAAGGCAAGTTGCAAATGCTTCTATTGCGTTTCCAGAACCGACGGAATCTAGTTTTTCGCCGGTTTTTGCTTTTACAAAAACTTGTTCTTCGGAAACTTCTAAAGCGTTTGCAATATTTTTAATTACTTCGTTTCGTTTTGGTAAAAATTTTGGTTTTTCAAGTTTTACAACGCAATCAAGATTTATTAATTTCCAACCATTTTGCTTTACTTTTTGCCAAACAGTTTTTAAAAGTTCAATAGAATTAGCGTCTTTCCATTTTGCTTCTTCTGGTGGAAAAAAACTTCCTATGTCGCCAAGCGCACTTGCGCCAAGTAAAGCGTCGGTAATTGCGTGTAATAAAGCGTCTCCGTCGGAATGTCCGTCTTCGCCTTTTTCAAACGGAAATTCAATTCCGCCTATTAAAAGTTTTCTTCCTTCTACAAGTCTATGTAAATCGTAACCAAGTCCGGTTCTTATTTTTTCCATATTTGATTTTCCATTAGAATTTTTTGATTTGTAGTCGCTTTTAAAAGTTATTTTTTTATTTAAAATGTCGCCTTGAACAATTTTTACTTTTCCAGCGTATTTTCCCCAAATTTCTGTGTCGTCAGTGTATTCTTTATTGTCGTTTTTTGCTTTTTTATGCGCAATTAAAAGCGGTTCAAACTTAAAGCCTTGTGGCGTTTGAATTGCAATCATAGAAGAACGATTTAAATGTTCTGCAATAAAATTTTCTGAATCAATAGTTTTTTGCGTATCAACTGGCGTTGTTCCCGGCGCGGCTGCACCAAATTTAATAGTTTCGCTAAGAACGTCGCAAATTATTTGGTTTGTAACAAAAGGTCGCGCTCCGTCGTGAATAAGAACGAAATCTGGCTTTTGCGTAAGTTTTTGCAAAGAGCAAAGCGCATTAAAAACGCTTTCTTGTCTGGTTTTGCCACCTTCTACAAAAAGCAAAGTTTTATTTTTTTGCTCTAATGCGCTTTTTACAGATAAGTCGAAAAATAAAGCGTTTTTAGCGTTTTTTTCGTCATTTTTTGGAATAGTAATTGCAAAAATATCTGGATTAATGGAATTTATAAATTGTTTTGCGCAAACAGAAAGAACAGTTCCTTCTTCTAGCGGAAGATATTCTTTTTTTACGTTTTTTCCCATTCTGCTAGAAGAGCCTGCTGCACAAATAATAACTGCTATTTTATAAGAGTTATTATTCAATTCCATCGTCTAAGTTATCGTCTTCTTCGTCTAAATCATCAGAAGAATCGTCTTCTGATTCATCGTCATCATCTTCTTCTTCGTCGTCATCGTCGCTATTTCTGCTTTTTTTAGAAGAAACGTCGTTCATTAAATCGTCATCTTCATCGTCAAAATCTTCTATTATGTGCTTAACTTTTGGAGCGGCTCCCGGCGGTTCAAGTTTTGTATGAATCATAGATTCAACTTCTTTTTCTGAAATTCCCATTGCAATAGAAATTTCGTCCTGAAGAAGTTTTTTTGCTTGGTCATAAAGTTTTCGTTCCAAAATTGGAAGTTCTTTAACTTTAGAACGATTGTAAAGACAACGAACAATGGCTGCAATATCTGCGATTGTTCCTTTTTTTAGTAAATCAAGATTCATTTGGTAGCGAAGTTTCCAGTCAGAAGTAATTGGTTCAAAATCGTCAGAAAGAGAATCCAATGCTTTTTGCGCTTCTTCTGCACCAACAATAGGCCGAATGCCTAAATCTTCTGCTTTTTGAACTGGCACAAGCACAACCATATCTGAAACTTCTATATAAATTTTATAGTACTGCATAACAGTACCGCGAAAATCTTTTTCAAAAATTTCTGTAATTAAACCAACGCCCTGGCTAGGGTAAACAACTTTTTCGTTTATATTGAATTTTGTATCGCTCATATTCTTTTATTATAACACAATTTTGGTAAATTTTCAATTTTTT
>CAZJOU010000037.1:0-13850 GCA_964547685.1 uncultured Treponema sp.
GCTCTTTTTCGCTGTTGTCGCCTTTTACGTCGCACATAATTCTAAAAACGGGTTCGGTCCCGCTTCCGCGCATCCAAATAAACGCTAGCGGTTCTAAATTCTTTCCAAAAAATTTAATTTTTAAGCCACCTTTTCCGCTTTTAGAAAAATCTGTTTCGCCACGTTTTTCTTTTGTTCCGTTCGTTATGTCGCATTCCCAAGAATAAATTCCGTAATTTTCCAAAAAAACTTTTTGTTCTTTCCATTGCTTTTCAAAAATTTTCTGAAAATTTGCCTTTAATTTAGCGTGATCTTTCGATTTTATGTGCAAAACTGCGCGCTTTTCGCTAACTCCAGTTGTTGTGTAAACTGGAATCGTTTTTAAAACGTCTGTAAGCGAATAATTTTCGTTATATTCATTTCCAGATTTTTCGCACCAAACCTTAAAAAGTTCTTTTATGCACAAAAGTTTTATTATTGCAAAAACCGTGTTTATCGGGTCGCGAACTGCGCTTGGGTAAGTTATTGTTCCGCCGTTACTTCCTTCGCCAAAAATGCGCACATCAAAACCTTCGGCGCGTTTTTCTGCTGCAAGATTTACGACGTTTGCTTCGCCAACTTCCGCTCTAAAAACTTTTGCGCCAAATTTTTGTGCAATTTCTTCTATTCGCATAGAAGTAGGGCAATTTACGCAAACTGCCGGATTTTTTTTGCCCAAAAAATTTTGGTACGAAAGTTCCGCTAAAACAGAAAGACTAAACACTTCTTGCGCTTTTAAAATAACAGATTTTTGCTCTTTTTCGTCCCAATAAACAATGTTTCCTCTGTCTCCGTCGCAATCTGGCATATAACCTAAAAGAACATCTTTATGACCTTCTTTTTGAAGCCTTTCCATTTCTGCTGCAACGTAAACAAGATTTTCTGCTTCCGGAATAATTTCGTGCGCAATGTCGCCCGCTTTATTGTGAATTGCGTAAAATCCAATTCCGTTTTCTTCAAAAAAATCTTTATCAACAGAATCCGCACGCGCAGAACCGTTCATATCAACAACTACGCTAATTTTTCGCTTTTCACATTCAGATTTTATTTTAGAAAATATTTTTTCTTGTTCATTTTTATTTTCGCTAGCAGAAATTGTCCAATGCAAAAAGTTTTTGTACGCTTCTAACGCTGCTTTTTTTACGTTGATTTTATTTCTGTAAACTTCATTAACTTTTTGTTCTTCCACATTTTCAATTATTTCAAACGCTTTTTTTTGTGCTTCTTCTTGGTCGCAAAGTTCATTAAATTTTTTTACAAGTTTTGCGTTTTCCGTTCCGTTTAAAACTCCGCCATTATTTAGTCCGAATTTTATTCCGTTATGACCAACAGGATTGTGGCTTGCAGAAATGTACATAAATCCGTTAGCATTTCTTGAATAAGCCATAATTTCTGGCGCGGCAGTAATTCCAATAAATTCAACATTTAATCCGTTTTGTATAAAAGTTTTAATTGCTGCTTCGCTAATTGCAGGTCCAGTTGGGCGTGCATCCATTCCGACAACAACTGTTGGTGCGTCATTCTGACGAATGTCAGAATCTCTATTTTTCAAATAATCTGCAAAAACTTGTGCCGCATAAATAGAAATTGCAATGTTAGTTTCTCCAATCATCGAAGTTTTGTCTTGTTCGTCGCCACTAATAGCAAAAACCTTGCGCCACCCAGACGCAGAAAGAATCATATTCGTTTGCATAAAATAAACCTAGTTTTAAAAATTTATAGATTTGTGGAAAATGTTTAATTTCCCGCGGATTCCGCAGATAAACGCAGATTTTTGGAACAATAAAAAAAATCCTAAAAAGTGGGACGCAGGCGAAAAATGAAAGGGCCCAAGGAAGCGTAACATCGAAGATGTAAGCGGACTGGGAAGGTTCGTTTTTCGCCGTCGCTGGGACCCGCTTTTTTGGATTTTTTTCTTTGCAACACAATTTTTCTGTAGCTTCCCATGTCAAGCACGAGAATGACGTTTTTCTCAAAATCTATACTTTTATAATACAGTTTTATTTACTAATTGTTAAGAAACTAAATATTTGTTATTATCATTTTCTATGGAATTCATTGAACAAAATCTTCCTAATGCTGGCGATACTGTTGTTGTTGGGCTTTCTGGCGGAGTTGATTCAACTTTAACCGCTTTACTTTTAAAGAAAAAAGGTTGCAATGTTATTGGCGTTACAATGTCTTTGTGGGACGGAAAAATGCCCGATCTTTCTGCCGGAAAAACTCTTCACGATTCTTGTTATGGACCTGGCGAAGTAGAAGATATAAAAGAATGTAAAAAATTTTGCGAAGAACAAAATATTGAATATCACGTTATAGATGTAAAAGACACTTACCGAAAAGAAGTTTTAGACTATTTTAAGGCTGAATATAGAGCGGGAAGAACTCCAAATCCTTGTATTCGTTGCAATCGATACATAAAATTTGGCGCGCTTCAGCTTGGAATTCAACAGTTAAATATTGACTACGACTATTTTTGCACAGGACATTACGCAAAAATTGTTCGACCTAAAGAAGGACTTTTTGGAACAGACGTAAAACCTTGTATGATTCACACTGCAATGGATCAGTCTAAGGACCAAACTTACTTTATTTATCGCGTTCCAAGTTCAGTTTTAGAAAAAGTGCGTTTTCCGCTTGCAAATATACCAAAAAAAGAAGTTTTCCGCCTAGCGCGCGAATATGGTTTAGCCGCAGCAGAACGCGAAGAAAGCCAAGATTTTATTCCAGAAGAATATTTTGACCTCCTTTTTAGTGATAAGCCAAGCGTTCCTGGCGATATAATAGATTTAGACGGCCACGTTTTAGGAAAACATCGCGGAATTGAACATTACACAGTTGGTCAGCGACGTGGATTAGGCGTAAGTTCTACAAAACCGCTTTACGTTCATTCTATAGACGCAAGAAATAATCTTGTTGTTCTTGCTTCTAACGACGACTTAAACTCTAACGGACTTATTGCAGACGACTTTGTTTGGCCGGGCGACGTTGAACCAAAAGAAAAAATAAACGCTTTTGTAAAAATTCGTCTTGCTTCAAAACCAGTTGAATGTACAGTTGAACGCTACGAACCAAGCGAAAACGAAAATTTTGTCGGAAAATCTTGGAAAATAACGTTTAAAGAACCGCAACGCGCAGTTGCCCCAGGACAAAGTGCCGTTCTATACAACGATAGCGTAATTATTGGCGGCGGAATAATCGCAAAAACGTTTTAGTAGTCCAAATATCGACTTTTTATTACAAATCAATAAAAATTGACTGTGCGGAGCAGAAATCGGCTTTTGCGAACACTTTGAGGGCTGAGGTTGCGTAGCAACCGGTAAGATAAAATTCCTTACAGCCTCAACCGTGTGCAGCAAAAACGGATTTCTGCGGAAGCACAGACAATTTTGGTGAATCACTAAAAAGTCTACATTTGGACTAATATATCGTAACAATATAAGTTGCAAGTGTTTCTTTTCCTAAAATGTCGCTTAATAAAAGTTGCAAAGCGTTCTTTCCCGGAGTTAGCGAAACTTCGCCAATCAACTGTAAATCGCTATTAGGATACAAAATATCTTTTGGATAGTTTTTCTTTCCAACGGCGCAAAGTTGCAAATCGCTTTGCATTAAAACATCGTAAGAAATTTGGTCAACAACAGTTCCGTTTATAGAAACTCGCGTTTTGTACGGAACTGCTACAGATTGTCTTTTTCTGTAAACTTTGTAAAGCCCAGAAGGAAGCGTATTTTGTGTTGCAACCTTAAAGCGTTTTCCGTTTCTGTTTTGCAAAACAACATCGCCATAATAAAGTGGAAGTTCTTTTCCAACGCGTGGCATAAAAAGGCGCGGATTTACAGATGTGTTGTTATTTATATCAATAATCTGAAATTCTAGCGAACTTCTGCCTTGTTGCCATGCGCTATTTCCTGTAAAACCAAGTTCAGTTCCTGCTTCTATATATTTGCTTTCCTTTAGATTTTCCGAAATAGTTTCGCTATCAATATTTCCGTAAACTGTCATAAGATTGTCGTTATGCAAAATAATTACAGCATTTCCCAAAGTAGAAGGAAAAAAGTCAGTCATATCTTCAAAGTCGGAAATTACAGCAACAGTTTTTCCTTTGTCCGAAGCCTTTACTTCTGATGGTTCAGAAAATATAAGCGAATTACTTATTGTTCCGCCTTTAAGTTGACCAAAATATGAATAAAATTGATCAGATTGAACAACTTTAGAAGTTGGCCAATCAAAAGCAAAAATATTAAAAATATTAAAATAAACTAAAACAAAAAAACAAAGAAACTTTTTCATTTAAAAATCCTAATTTATTTCAACACAAGAAATTGTTGAATTTTTTCCTACAAAGAGCATATTTTTATAAGTCTGAATAAAAGCCGAATTTGCATCAAATTTAAATGAACCAATTAAAGTTGCAAAAGGTTCTATTGCATAAATTGCATAATTTTTGCCATTTTTTGTAAGTACAAAAGCGCATTGTTCCGCTTCTTGAATCGATATTGCTTGTCCTTGAACTTTTATATGTTTAATTTTTCCGCTTTTTACATCTGCAATTCCAATTTTATCGCCAGAATTAAAAAAAACAGTTGAATCGTCCTTACTAAATTTTACAAGCATTTGCTCTGTACTTTTAGAATCAAGAAATTCGTGCGTAACAATACGAGTTTGCGAAGGTTCTTTTTTTGCAAGAACAAAGCGTTGCTTGTTTTGTCCGCAAACAGCAGCAATATATTCGCCATCAGAAGAAACCGCAACGCCCAAAACAACTGGAATTTCACTTCCGCCCGGGGAAAATCTTTGAATAAGGTTTCCTTTTGTGTCAAACTGACAAATGTTTCCGTCTGCAAAGCCAGCAACAACCGAATCTTTAGAAGAAGCAAAAGCAGTAATTGGCATTGCTCCGCTAAATTCCCAGCGTGTAGAACCATCGTCATTTAGCATATCAAAAGCAGATCCGCCTGGAAGAAAATTAAAAATTCGGTCTTCGTCTATCATAGGAAAACCGCTCATAAGTAAAGTTGTTTTTTCTGTTCCGTCTGGATTAAAAACTTTTGCAGATTCATTATTTATATTGTAAAAAGTGTAGGCATAATCAGAAATAGACGCTTTTTGCGGAAAAGTAGTAAAAGTAACGGTTTTTCCGTCTTCTGTAAAGTAGCCAAGCGACTGACCAAGTCTAAAGTGAATAAGTTTTTTATTTTCTGTGTTTTCGGAAAGAGTAGGATTTGTAACGTCAATTTTCCATTTTGGAACAAACTGATATTCATGGCCTAAAGGTTTTACCGCCAAAAAAATATATAGAATACAAAAAATTATTCCAACAAAAATAAAAAGCGAAACACGATTTTTAGAGTTCATAAATTTAATACTATATTAAAGGCAAGATTTTTTCAATTGCATTAGTTCCCGCAGAACTGAAATCAGTTTTTAAGAAACATGTGTCATTATCGGGCTTGACCCGATAATCTTTTATGAAATTTTAATAATAGAGTGCAAACGAGTTTCTTACCGAAACATCGCAGTGTCAAGTACGGCAATGACAGTATTTTTAAGTTTCAGTCGCTTAGTAGAACAGAGCCATTTTTTTTTATCTGCGAAAATCTGTGCAATCTCCGGAAAAATTATTAACTGCAATCTGCGGGAAAATTATTAAATTCTTGACAAAAAACAGTAAATATTGCAAACTTTTTCTATACTTTTCAAACATTTTTGAGGTTTTTTCATAATGGAAGACGATATTCTTACTATAGAAGAAGTTGCAAAATATCTTAGGGTTTCAGACAGAACAGTTTATGATTGGGCACAAAAAGGTGAAATTCCAGCCGGAAAAATTGGTACGGTTTGGCGTTTTAAAAAGTCTGAACTAGAACGCTGGGTAAACGAACGACTTTCTTCTTCTAGCAGAAAGAGTGATTCAGAAATCCATGTAAAAAACTTCCTTTCTCCAGATAGAATTGTTTTTATTAATAATTCTTCTAAGCGCGATGCTATTGTTTCGCTTGCAGAAGTTCTTGCAACTGCACCACAAGTAAAAAATAAAGAAGAACTTATTTCCGAAATTTTAAAGCGCGAAGAACTTATGTCAACTGCTGTTGGCAGAGGAATTGCAATTCCACATGTTCGTCTTTCTTCTGTTACAGACCTTGTAATGGCAGTTGGAGTTTGCAAAAAAGATTTGCCAGACTATCAAGCTGTAGATAACGAACCAGTAGATTTGCTTATTATGATTGCAGCCGCGTACAATCAACATACATATTATTTGCAAACAATTGCATATTTAAGTTCAAAACTAAAAGATCAAACTTTGCGCGAAAATATTAAAAAAGCAGCAACTCCGCGCGACGTTTACGATATTCTTGTGCAAGAATAGTTTTGCTCTGTTTAACATTCTAACTGAAAAATGTCATTGTCGGACTTGATCCGACAATCTACTTTTTCATAGATTGTCGTGCTCGACACGGCAATCTTTCAGTAAATCTGTAAAAAAGATTATCGGGTCGAGCCCGATAATGACACATTAATAATTATTCAGCGTTTAGGCCAACCGTAATCCATTTGTTTGTGTCGCTTTGATCTTGTGCAATAAGTCCTGGACGAATATTTTTTGCAGTTGTTTCGCCTAAAAGAAAGTTAATTCCGTTTGCTTCTATTTTTGCGCCTTGCGCTTTTATGTTGGCACCGTAAATTGCGTGCGAATATTCGCGACTTACAAAAAGTTCCGTTCTTATTCCGTTTTGTCTTAAAAGAATGCACATTAACATACTTCTACTGTCACAGTCGCTTTTTGCGCCACAAATTGCATCTATTGGACTTGTAAAATCAGAAATATTATAGTTTTTAGAATCGTGTTCATATTCAAAGTTTTGAACCCAATTTAATAAAAGCGCATTAAGTTCTTCTTCTGGGTTTTTAGGATTTTTTTTAAGCGCAATAGGGTAAAGCGCACTATTTATGTCAAAAGCAACTTTAGAAAGGCGAGAATAAGTGTCTCTAAAAATCATTTTGTAATATCTTTGCCATGCTTCTTTCCATTTTTTGTTGTTTGCATAAAATTTTAATGTAGAAAATTCTGTATCAATTACAAAACTGTTGGCTTCAGAATCACTTGAATCAATAGATGTTTCTATTTTTTTTTCTGCAATGTTAAAAATAACTTTTTTTTCTGTTGATTTTGGAAATGCACAATAAGTTAATATTCCTGGCGTAAGGTGATTTTTACTAACACAAAGCGAATTTAATGTAGAAGCAATTACACATTCGTAAGCATTTGCGTTTTTTGAATCTGCGTAGCATAAAAGCACTAAATTTGCGTTTTTTTGGCTTAAATTTACAGAAATTGCCCAGCCTAACGCTCCGTTTTGCATAATTGCAGAAGATTCAAACATAGAAATTGCGCAAGAAGCGTTTTGCCATAAAAATTCTTCTATTTCGTAATTTGTTGCGTTTATTCTTTTTAATGTTCCTTCTAGTGCAGATTTTGAACTGTCGTAAACGTCTGTAGAATAAAGTCTTAAAACAAGTTCAACTGGAACAACTGTATTTTTAAATTGATAACTCATTCCGTCTGGTGTGTAGCCTGCAACAATAAATCCTTCTGGAATATCTAAAGAATAGCCAAAGTCGTTATCTGTAATTTCTTCCGCTTTTAAATATGCGGGAAACATAACTAGCAATAAAAAAATTGCTACTGCCGAAAAAATCGTAAAAATGCGACTTCTTGTCATTTTTTCGCTCCTATTTTATATTTATTTTCGGATGAAAAGCATACCAATTTTATTTGAAAATGAAGAAATTTTCGTAATTAATAAACCTAGTGGCGTTTCTGTTCAAGGTGGGCAAGGAATTTTGCATCCTTTAGATAAAGAATTTGCACTTCAAGTTGGGTTTCCTATTTATCTAGTTCATCGTTTGGACCGCGACACAAGTGGGCTTATGATTGTTGCAAAATCGCCGATGGCTGCAAACAAGTGGACAAAATTAATTGGCGGAAAACTTGTTAGAAAAGAATATACTGCGCTTTGCATTGGAAAAATGCACCAAAAAAAAGGCACAATTAGAACTTCTGTTGTTCAGCACGGAAACGAAAAGCCAGCGGTTACGCATTACGAAGTTACAGAAGAAAAAGAAGTTGATTTAGGAGAACAAAAAGTTGTTCTTTCTACGCTAAAGTTGCAGTTGGAAACTGGAAGAATGCACCAAATAAGAATTCACCTTGCAAAAGAAGGTTGTCCAATTGCTGGCGACGACAAACACGGAAATTTTAAGTTGAACAAACTTCTTCGCAAAGCCTGCGGAATAAAAACGCTACAACTAACTTCTAGCAAACTTTCTATTCCAATAAACGGAAAAGAACTTGTGTTTGAAATATAATGTGTTGTAAGAGTAAGTTGTTTGTCATTGCCGTGCTTGACACGGCAATCTATAACAAGTAGATTATCGGGTCAAGCCCGATAATGACATTTTTCTTTCAGTTAAAATGTCAAATATGGTCTTAATTAATTGACATAAATGCGTAAAAATTATATATTTAACTAGTACATTTTAATATCCTTTTAAAGTGGACTCGTCAAGGCGACGGGTCTTTTTTTATGTTAAAAAAGAGGAACACTTGGAATACGAACCATTAGAAAAAATGCCGCACTATGCAGAGTGCGCGCCACTTGTCGAAGGTCTTGGCTACAAACTAGTTGAACTTCACATTTCTCCGGCAAAAACGGTTACAAAAATAACTGCGGTAATTGCTTCTAAAGATCCATCTGTAGATATTGGCGTAAACGACTGTTCAAAAGTTCACCATGCACTTCTTCCGCGACTAGAAGCAATTCTTGGAACAGATGACACTTATATGGAACTTACATCGCCGGGAATGGAACGCAACATTAAAAATGCAGCGGAATTTTCTATCTTTATAGGAAAAGAAGTTCGCGTTTGGGACAAAACTATTACAGATTGGGTTGGTGGAAAAATTATTTCTGCAGATAATAAATCGGTTACTTTGGAAAAAGACGGCAAAAGCCAGACAATTTCCTTTGAAAATATAGCAAAAGCAAAATTTATACATTTATAACGGGGGCTTAAAATGTCAGAGATGGCAGAAGCAATTCGTGCTCTGATTGAAGAAAAAGGCTATTCAGAAGAATCAGTCAAGCAGACAATCGAAAATGCGCTTAAAGCGGCTTACAAAAGAACTTACGGAACTAGCGACAATGCAATTGTAAAATTTGCAGACGATATGTCAGATGTTTCTATTTATTCTAGAAAAACTGTAGTAGACGGAGTTTACGATCCAGTTACAGAAATTGAACTTGAAGATGCAAAAAAACTTAGCGACGAAGTTGAACTTGGCGATGAAATTGACATTTTGGAAGATCCAAAATCTTTTGATCGTTCGGCAGTTTCTACAGGAAAGCAAACAGCACATCAAGGCTTAAACGAAACAATAAAAGATTCGCTTTACAATCAATATAAAGATAAAGTTGGCGAAATGATAAACGGTTATGTTCAGCGCGAACGAAACGGAAATCTTTTTATTGATTTAGGAAATAGCGGCAGATTGGAAGGTTTCCTTCCTGTAAAATATCAGTCGCCACGCGAAACTTACGAACAAAACGACAGAATTAAAGCAATTATTGTAGACCTTAAAAAAAGTTCAAATGGATTGCAATTAATTCTTTCACGTTCAGATCCACGACTTGTAGAAATTACAATGGAGCTTGAAATTCCAGAAATTGCAGACGGAACTGTAAAAATAGAAAAATGTGTTCGCGACGCAGGTTACAGAACAAAAGTTGCGGTTTCTACAGTTCGTGAAGATGTTGACCCAGTTGGTGCTTGCGTAGGAACTAAAGGCGCAAGAATTCAAACAGTTATTCGCGAACTTCTTGGCGAAAAAATTGATGTTTTGCGCTACGACCCAAATCCTGCGGAATTTATTAAAAATGCGCTTTCTCCGGCTCAAGTTGAACGTGTTGTAATTCTTGACGAAAACAAAAAAGAAGCACTTGCCATTGTAGATGACACACAGTTTAGTCTTGCAATCGGAAAGCAAGGGCAAAATGTTCGACTTGCAAATCGCCTTTGCGATTGGTCAATAGATGTAAAAACTGCTGAACAGTGCGAAGGAATGGACCTTTCAGAAAAGGCAACAACTCAGGCTGCGCTTAATTTGTTCAAAAATGACGAAAATGCCGCAGAGGAAGAAGATATTACAACAATTGCAGAACTTCCTGGAGTTGACGAACGCGTTGCAGATATTCTTAAGTCTAACGGAATAGAAGATATTGTTCAGTTTATGGAAACTTACGATAACGGTGGCGCAGAAAATATCGAAGGTCTTAAAAAAGAAGAAGTTGATGCAGTTTATAATCTTATAAAAGAAAATGTAGAATTTGTAGAAGAAGATGCTGCAGAAGATTCTTCTGAACAACCAGAAAAAACAGAAGAACAGGAAGAAAAATATTACTGTCCTGAATGTGGAGCAGAAATCACACTTGATATGGACCATTGTCCAAAGTGTGGTGTAGAATTTGAATTTACAGAAGACGAGGAATAAGGATACAGAATGGCTGAAGAATCAGAAAAAAAACAGGCATTTGTTGTTCATAAAAAACAGGCAGATACAACAGCTAAACCTGCGGTTAGTAGCAATGCAAATAATGGCGCAACTGCAAAGAAAAAAGTTGTTGTGGTAAAAAAACGCGTTCCTGGTGCAGATGCAACAAAACCTGAAAACGTAAAAAAAGAAGGCGTTAGAGTTGTTGTTAAAAAAACAGAAAACAACGTTCAAAACTCTAACGAAAATAATCATTCGCAGCAAACAAAAACTCAGGAAAAGCCGAACTTCCAAAATGCGGGACAAACTTCTAAAAACGAAGGAAATCGTCCGCAAACGCATAGAACGTATGAATTAAATACGGCGCGACCTAATGTAAAAGCCGGAAATCTTTCTGATTTTGGTCGTCGCGACAGAAACGGTAATGGTTACAACCGTAACGGATATAATAATGGTTACGGAAACCGCCAAAATGGTTCGCAAAATCGTGAAGGTGGCGGTTTTACAGGCGCACAAGCTAGACAAGGTTACCAAAACCGAAATAATAACGGTCAAGGTGGTTACCAAAACCGTCAGGGTGGTTATCAAAATCGAAATGGTCAAAACGGCGGCTTTGGTGGAAATCGTCAAGGTAACTTCCAAAACCGAAATAATAATGGTCAAGGCGGTTTTAATCGCGGACCTCGTTTTGGCGGACAAGGTGGCGGATTCCGCATGGGTGGCGGAAACGGAGCCGTTCCACCTGCTGCAATGCAAGGGAAAACTCCTAGCAAAAAAGCGTTTAAGGGCAAAAAACAAATTTATAACCGAAAAGACCAAGAACAATATGATGACAATCTTTTTGAAACAAAAAAGAAGGTAGAAACTCCAGCATCTGTTGTTCCAAAACAAATAGAAATTATGGAAACCGTTTCTATTTCAGATTTGGCTAAAAAAATGAATCTTAAAGCGTCTGAAATTATCGGAAAACTTTTTTCTAGTTATGGTCAAATGGTTACAATTAACGAATCTATTGATAAAGATACGGCGGAACTTCTTTGTAGCGAATATGGTTGTGAAGTAAAAGTTGTTTCTTTGTACGATGAAACCGTAATTAAAGGCGACGAAGATATTGCAGAAAATATGAAACCTCGTCCGCCAATTGTTACAGTTATGGGCCACGTTGACCACGGTAAAACTAAAACTTTGGACGCAATTCGCAACGCTCACGTTGCAGAAGGCGAAGCAGGAGGAATTACACAGTCAATTGGTGCGTACTCTGTTACAACTCCAAAAGGAAAAATTACTTTCCTAGATACTCCTGGACACGAAGCATTTACAATGATGCGTGCTCGCGGAGCGCAAGTTACAGATATTGTTGTTCTTGTAGTTGCTGCAGACGATGGCGTTATGCCGCAGACATTGGAAGCTATTGCTCACGCTAAAGATGCAAAGGTTCCAATTATTGTTGCGGTTAACAAAATTGATAAACCAGAAGCAAATCCGGATAGAGTAAAAACTCA
Source organism: uncultured Treponema sp. (assembly GCA_964547685.1). Taxonomy (GTDB): domain Bacteria; phylum Spirochaetota; class Spirochaetia; order Treponematales; family Treponemataceae; genus Treponema_D. The sequence goes on from CAZJOU010000037.1 coordinate 12,070, forward strand.
ACTTTCTGAACAAGGACTTACTCCAGAAGAGTGGGGTGGTGAAACTCAATATGTAAATATTTCTGCAAAACAGAAAATTGGTATTGACGATTTGCTAGATGCAATTCTTTTGCAAGCAGAAATGCTAGAATTAAAAGCAACTTACGATTGTCGTGCAGAAGGAAAAATCCTTGAATCTAGAATTGACCAAGGTCGTGGTGTTGTTTCTTCTGTAATTATTCAAAAAGGAACATTAAAACAAGGCGATCCTTTTGTTGCTGGAATTTATGCTGGTCGTGTTAGAGCAATGTTTGATGACCGCGGAAAGCGAATTCAAGAAGCTGGACCATCTACACCAGTAGAAGTTCTTGGAATGGAAGAAATGCCAAATGCTGGTGACCCGTTCCAAGTTACAGAAGACGACAAAGAAGCGCGCGCAATTTCTACAAAACGTCAGGAACTTAAACGATTCGAAGCTGCAAAGGCAGTTAAAAAAACAACTTTGGAATCTTTGTATAGCGACATTGCCGCAAGTGAAGTTAAAGAACTTAAAGTTATTATTAAAGCCGACTTGCAAGGTTCTGCAGAAGCGTTAAAAGCATCTTTGGAAAAACTTTCTACAAAAGATATTCGTCTTGTTGTAATTCACAGTTCTGCTGGTGCAATTAACGAATCTGATGTTACTTTGGCTGCGGCAGATTCTAACGCAATTATTATTGGATTCAACGTTCGACCAACTCCAAAAGCAAAAGCGCTTGCAGAAGCAGAAAAAGTTGATATTCGAAAGTACAGCATTATCTATAAGTGTGTAGAAGAAATTCAAGCTGCTATGGAAGGAATGCTTTCTCCGGATACAAAAGAGCAAGTTGTTGGAAATATTGAAGTTAGAAATACATTCAAAGTTCCAAAAGTTGGAACAATTGCAGGTTGTTACGTTATTGACGGTGTTGTTCATAGAAATTCTATGGTTCATCTTGTTCGCGATGGAATTGTTAAATTTACAGGAAAAATTGCTTCGTTAAAACGCTTTAAGGACGATGTAAAAGAAGTTGCAACAGGATTTGAATGTGGACTTTCTTTGGAAAATTGGCAAGACATTCAAGTTGGTGACACAATGGAAGTATTTGAATACGTTGAAATTGCTAGAAAACTTGGTGAAGAAAAACACGATGCCCGTGCCGAAAACGAAAAGAAAGCCAAAGAAGCGGCAGAAAAAGCAATGGCTGATGCAGAAGCAGAAAAAGAAGCCGAAGCCGAAGCTCTTGCTGCAGAAAAAGCCGCAGGAAAAGCAAAGAAAGCTGGAAAAGTTAAAGACCATGGAACTAAATTTCCAGGCGATGCTGCAACTTCCGCAAATGCAACAACAGAACCTGCTAAGGACGGAGAAAACTAATGGGGCAATATCGAATGGAACGACTGAATGCTCAGCTTAGAGAAGAAATTTCTAAGTTGATTATTCAGGGTGAAATAAGAGATCCTCGTGTTCTTGGAAAAAAAGGTTTAAAAGAAGCCCGAATGGACGTTGCGCCTTTTCTTTCTATAAATCGCGTAGAAGTTAGCCAAGATTTAAGTTATGCAAAAGTTTATGTTTCTAGTTTTGCAAGTGATGATATGCTAGAAAATGGCGTTGCAGGCTTAAATAATGCAGCTGGCTTTATTCAGTCTTCTATTGCAAAAAAGTTAAGAATTAGAAAATTTCCTAAACTTACTTTTTTGGTAGATTCTGGAATGAAAGAAGGATTTCACATGGTTCAAAAATTGAATGAACTAGAAGCGGAATCTAAGGCGCGCGAACAGCAAGA
>CAZJOU010000038.1:0-13838 GCA_964547685.1 uncultured Treponema sp.
GTTTGTTGTTGATTGCCTTGCGAAGTGAATTCCAGTTAACCGATGTTGTTTTGTTGATTGGAATGTCGTAAGTTGCAACGCCGCTTTCTTCCTCGTTGATTCCGATGTACTCAAAATTCCACCGCCGCTTGAACGCCGTGTCCATCGGAAAAACGCCCTGGTCCGCGCTGTTCATCGTCGCCCAGATGTAAAAGTTGTTCGGAAGCCTGAGCGTTTTATAGTCGTCAGGTTTTCCGCCAAGCTGCTCCGGCTCTGCAAGAAAGTTTCTCAAATCCTCGCTTGTCTGAATTTCGTATTCGGATTCGCCGTTCGCGTTTCTGTCCAAAAGCTGGAACACATCGCCAAAAACGGCAGCGACTCTCGCACGATTGATTTCTTCTATTATCAAGAGATAATTTTGTGGATTGCCAGATTTTCCGTTTTTGAGCGCGGCAACCAAAGTCCGCAGGAACGGACCGGGAACGTATTTATACGCAATTTCTTCTTTTTCAGACGCAGCTCCATTCATTGCACTTGCATTTTCAACAGTTACTTCATTTCTATTTTTAACCATTACCGGCTTGTATGTTCCAACGAACTGAGCATAACTGTAGTCGGGATGAAAAGTGACGCGCGTGATTTCGGCGAAGTTGCTTTCATTGGCTTCTTTATTTAAGCGGAAACTTTTTCCAGTTCCAGGCGCGCCGAAGATGATGCGGTTGTATGATTTGATTTTGTCGTTCGTGGTAAATGGAGTGTAGTTTAGAGGAGAAGATGAATTTAACTCGTCTAAACTTTCATTTTTTGAAGAGAAATCTAAAAAATATTTGACATTGCCATTAATGATAATTTTGAAGAACGTTAGAGCAAAACAACCATAACGCACAATGTCATTTTTAGTTATTTGTTCTCCAGACTCAAGCCCCATGCGTTTTCGCAGATACCGTCCAAAAAGAGCATTGTCAGCCGGAGTTTGTAATGCAGTGCCTTCATCAGTTTTTTGCGCTCTAACCATATTCAAATTTTCTCCATCGTCTGTTGAAACGGAAAACTGTTCTGGCTTTTTAGGAAAGAAATTGCTTTTATATATTTCTGGTTTCAACTGTACATAAGCCTGATTTAAATCTCGCCCTTCACGCTGTCCCCAATTTAAGCCGTATTGAGGCTCACCTTTTTTATCAAGCAAATCTACAGAAACTTTTTCGATTTTTATGTCTTCAGATTCTGCATTTTTTCTCAAATCCGGATATTCTCTTTTTATAATATCAATCAAATCTTTTAATCCATTAACATCAAATTGCAAAGTTTGATCTGCTTGCCCTTTATTTTTTTGTTCTTCACCGGCATAAGTATTTATTTGAAACAAATTTGGCTGGACAGAATAAGTTGTCAGTTTTTCATTTTGCTCTTTAAAATTACGTTCTACTTTTTCAAAATTATTTTTCGTATTCACAAATGACATATATTTTTCTCCATAAATTAATCAGTTAGATTAGATTGCATCGATTGATATTCAATTCCAGCAAAAGTATTCAGCACCGCTTCAAAAATTATTCTCGCACCGTCGCAAGGAACAGCCATTCCGATTTGTTTTCTTACGGATTCTTTTGTTCCTGAAAAAACATATGAATCAGGGAAAGTTTGAAGCCTTGCTCTTTCTCTGTTTGTCAACGCTCTTGGGTCTGACCAGTGATAAATATGAGTTCCGCCACCGCCAGAACCTGTAACCGTGTATGCGGGTTTGTTTGGATCAAGTCTCTTATAAATCTGGCTTATTTTTGCTCCGTGAACATTCAGTTTCAGTTCATCAGGAAGATTTGCGGTAAAAACATTTTCTCCAGGCTTAATGTATTTCAGCCTTTCAACAACTTTTTCGGATTGTTTTGTGATTTCATTGTTAGCGGCATTTTTAGGAATCAAAGGATTTTCGATTGCCTCTCTACAAGTTTTTATTTTATATCCGTTATTGCTCGGAACTTTAAATTCATATGGCAAGTCATTTCTAATTCCAATAATTATCAATCTATGCCGAGCCTGCGGAATTCCATATTCTTCAAATTTGTAAAGATTTGGATAAATTCTATATCCTGCATCTTTCATAGTTTGAAAAATTACCTGAATCGCTTTTCCTTCATTTGCACTTCTAAGTCCTCCGACATTTTCCGCAAGAAACCACATCGGCTTAAATTCTTCAAGAACTTTTATTCCATAAGAATACAAGGGGCCGAATTTTCCATTAAAACCCTTTTGCTCGCCAACAACGCTGAAATCATTGCATGGGAAACCAAAAGCCAAAGCGTCAATCTTGCCAAGTTTTTTAAGTTCTTTAACATCGAGAGTCCGAATATCATGACAAATAACAGATTCAGGATTCGATTTGCAAATATTGTTTATGTACGTTTCACACGTGCTTTTATCGTAATCAGTCGCCCATTGATGAGTAATTTTGTATTCAGGATTTTTCGCGGTAATCGCTCCATATGCAAGCCCGCCTGGTCCGCAAAAAAGCTCACCAAGTCTGAATATTTTCTGCTTTTTAAAACGGGCGTTATTTAATGCAACTTTTCCGCTGATTTACGAAAAAAAAAGAATCTTATATAATAGAAGAATTGGTTATTGAGTTATGGAACAAAAATCGGAACTTGCACAAAATAACGCCCGATTTTTAGTTCAACTGCCAAGAGAAAAAATGGTTCAGCTGCAAGAATTTTATGATTTTCTTCAGAAAAGCAAGCCCGGCTCCGCCTCTCATTACGAATCTGGTGTCAGGATGGTCTCAAAAGATATGCTTTCAGAAGGTGTTATCAAAAAACCGCTGAGCGAAATGACTTCTCCAGAGCTTGAAATCGCTGTCTTTAAGATTCTTCACAATAAATTTTTCATCGCAAAAAATAAACGCGGAAACAATATGTACAGCAATGCGATAAAGCAATATCAATGCTTTTTGAAATCCACAGAAAAAGAAGAGGATTTTAAAAATCTTGAGGATTCTGTTCTGCACGACAAAGAGCTTTCAGAAACTGAACGGCAAGAAATCATAAAGGCGCGTGTCGGGCAGGGAATTTTCCGTGAAAAAATCATTTCAAAATACAACTGCTGCATAATTTCGGGCATAGAGGACAAAAGGCTTCTTGTCGCAAGCCATGTAAAGCCGTGGGCAACGAGCAGCAACCAAGAAAGGCTGGACGGCGAAAACGGACTTTTGCTTAGTTCTCTTTATGACAAAATGTTTGACATTGGTCTTATCACTTTTGAAAATTCCGGAAGAATAGTAATCTCAAGTTCCGTAAATGAACACGACCGTCAGAAATTCAATCTTGACACATCGGTCTGCTACAATCTTAAAATGTCTGCTTTGCTAAAGGAGCATCTTGAATATCACCGTGATGTGATTTTTGTTGCATAAATCTTACGTTTACAGTAACTACTTTTCGATATATACTTTTTATATGCTAAGCAAAGAGATACAGATTGGAAGCCAGCCAACAGCTGAGGCGCTCAATGAAGTGAAAAATGCCACAGACTATGAGATAAACTATGATGATGCGCCGAAACTTTCCGCAGAGGAACTTTCGGAATTCAAGCCTGCGAATCCGGAATATTACAAGCCCAAGAAACAGCAGATTACGCTTAAGCTTGATGCCGACGTGATTGCGGCTTTCAAAAAGATGGCAAAGGCTACCAGACAAAGATGAACGCAGCGTTAAGAAAAGCAGTGTTCAGTTGAATCACGGAGGAACAAAATGTCAGATGTCGCATTCGCGGAACTTACGCAAACTGTAATCTCATTGCCCTAGGAAGAACAAATCGCATTGATTGATGTATTGAAAAAATCAGTAGATGAAAAAGAAAATCAAAAAGACCCTCGTATTGATGCAGTAAATAGTATTTTTGGCATTATTTCCCATGAAGAAGCTCAGAAAATTCGGAATAACAGATTATTAGTTGCAGACGGATTGAAAATAGAAAATTGGACAGCGGGAGAAATTGCATAATGCCAGCACTTGCATCAACAAACGACCGTTTTCTAATACATATCCAGCGTTTCCGCCACAATCAACTTGCTCTCGTGCCGTTCAAAAACCATCAACTTCAAAATTTTCTATAATATCAGTCAGCTTTAATAACACAAGTTAATAAGTTCTGACAAAGTATCAGGAATATATTGTTCTTTCCATCTGGTAGTCAAATAAGCCTCAAAAAGATTTTTATTCATATATGAGGCAAATAGATATTTATGGGTTTCACGATGTTCATTATCGACATTCGCTAATAACTCAAATATAGGTTTAAAAATATTCCGAAACCGTATATTAATATTTTCAAAATATTGACATTCTAAGTCCGGACGTATTTTAATTTGATAACATTTACCATTTTCAATATAAAAATCATCTAGTTCTGTAGTAAACCATGCATTGTCTTTTGAAACAGTAAAATTAATTTGAGATACTTCTTCCGCATATAATTGGCGTACTTTTTTGCCACGCTTTAGATAATATGCAAGTTCATCTATTACTTCCATTTTCGATATTGTAATAGGATTTTCTGAACGCTCATTATATTTTATTTCAACAGACAAATTGTTTATAAAATCCTTCATTTCTCCAAACAATATGGAGAATTCTGTGTTGTATTTGTCTTGTTTGGAATTCTTGTACTCTATCTGCAGTGTGCAAACAACAAAAACAACAGATAGCGTAGTAAGTATAGGTGAAAATATGGTCGTAAAAATAGTGCATCTCAACTCTACATTTGAATTTTCATATTTTGATGCAGAAAATTTTCTTGCTAAAATAAAAGAAACTACAAGTGCAATAAAAAACAAAATAATTATCGTAAAAATTAGTGTTGTCATGATGATACCTCATATAAGGATATTTTATCACGGAACAGATGCTAAAGCATAGATTAAGATTTCTCCAAACATTCTGGCCCAAAATGAAAATTCCTGATAAGCTGTCTTACTATAGAAGAATCACAGTTCATCACAAACGAACCGATCCGCAGTTTTTACAACGAGCTTGTGGAAAACCTTACGGAGTGTTCCGCGTTAAAAATCAGCGTGGCGTTTATAACTTACGGCGGGCTGCAGGTTCTTCTTGAAACCTTAAAAGAACTGGAAGCACGGAAAATCCCTGGTGAAATTCTTACAACAACCTACAAGGAAATGACAACTCCGTCTGTGCTTGAGCGGCTTGCAAAGTTCTCAAACATCAAGCTAAAAATCTACGTTCCTCCTACAAAAGACGACGGCTTCCATGCGAAAGGCTATCTTTTTCAGAAAAACAATTTTTCCCAAAACGGACAAAAGGAAAAGTGGACGGTGATTATCGGCTCGTCGAACATAACCGGCCGCGCGCTCAAGACGAATGTTGAATGGAATGTGCTTCAAAGCGAGGACTGCGGAGAACTTCAAGAGCCAGGCGTTTTTACAAAGGATGTCCTGCAGGAATTTGAAACGCTTTGGAAAAGCCCTTGGTCAAAAGAATATTCAGATGAGTTTTTAATTTCCTACCGCGACTATCTTGCAAAAATTAAATCAGCATAAAAAGAATATGAAGCGAAACTTGGAGTAAAAAATTTCTTTCAATATGGGCAGTCCGGCACTTCGTGCCGTCGGGCTTTTCGCGAGCGCTTTCGTTGTCGCGCTCGTTTGGGTTCCGGCTTTCGCCTCCATTCCTACGCTTCACTTTGTTTCGCTTCGGAACGTGCCTACGGCACGCCCCTACAATCCCTACTGCGTTAGGGCAGAACAAGTAAGAAGTTTTTAAAAACAAGACAAATTATCAAAAATCAAGTTATAATACTTTGTATGGTAAAACTTTATTGCGTTGAACATTGCAGAACTGATGGTGGACAAACTTTCGAAATTTTTAGAACTTTGAACGAAGCCAAAAACTTCGTAGAAAACAAAGAAAATTGGAGCGACAAGCATATTCCGCTTTATATTTTTTCAGCAAATTTCAATGAAGAATATGTTTATGAAGAAGATGACGGAAACTTGAACTACGAAGATTGCTACGGAACAATAAATGGTGAGTTTGAAGTGATTGAAGAATTGAATGAAAAACCGGTGTAGTTTGAAAAATGAAAAACATTTACCAAAACTTAAATCAATATTAAAAGGAATCAAACTTGTTCTGAATTATTTTTGTTGTATTCAATAAAATTGAAATTTTTGCTATATTAAAAATATTGTGTCAAGCGATAAAGCATCAAAAATCAATTTCATTGACCTTTTCTCAGGATGCGGCGGATTTACAAAAGGATTTTTCGAAGCTGGCTTCAACCCGGTTTTTGGAATTGACGTTTGGAAAGACGCAACCATTACTTATAAGCATAATTTCCCTAACGCAGTTGCTTTCTGTGACGATATAAAAGAACTTGCAAGCAAAAAAATTTTTGAACTTACAAAACTTTCTAAAAAAGACATTCCTTTAATAATCGGCGGTCCGCCTTGTCAGGGCTTTTCTGTCGCAGGAAAACGCATTGTCGACGACGAGCGCAACAAACTCTACAAGTCATTTGTCCGCCTCGTAAACGAAATAAAGCCAAAAATCTTCGTGATGGAAAATGTGCCGAACATTCTTTCAATCGGCGGCGGAATTGTAAGAGATTCAGTTTTAAGAGATTTTTCAGAAATTGGCTATAATGTTTCATATAAAGTGCTGACAGCGAGCGACTACGGAGTTCCGCAGAAAAGACGGCGAGCATTTTTTGTCGGATTGAACAAAGATGTTTTTGAAGAAAAAATGTTTGAGTTTCCAGAAAGCCAAAAGACAAATATAACTTGCAAAGACGCTCTGTCTGATTTGGACTTTATAGGTGATACAGAAGTTTTGCCTGAACACACAGAGTATAAACTGCCCCCACAGTCTGATTACCAGAAGATGATGAGGAAAAATGCAAAGGAACTATTAAATCATGTGATTACTGTTCATACTCAAAAAACTCGTGATATAATTTCTCTTGTTCCTGACGGCGGAAATTACAAAGATTTGCCGTTGAAATTACAGCAAACTAGAAAAGTTCATATTGCATGGACAAGAATGGACAGCAAAAAGCCTTGCTTCACGATTGACGCAGGACACTTTCATCATTTTCATTATAGGGCAAACAGAGTTCCTACAGTCAGGGAAAGTGCACGGCTGCAGTCATTCCCAGATGATTTTGTTTTTCTTGGTACAAAAACGAGTTAGGACATAAATGAAAATATGATTAAGAAACCGAATAAAGGTGACCGTTGGTCAAGAGAAGAGATGATTCTTGTATTCAATTTGTATTTTAAATTGACTTATGGACAAATGGACCACAGAAATCCACAGGTTCAAGAACTAGCAAATATTATGGGAAGAAGTTCAAATTCTGTTGCAATGCGTCTCAATAATTTTGCCGCCTGTGACCCGATGTTAAAAGCAAGAGGTATTTCAGGGCTGTCATCTAATACAAAAAGCAGTCAATTGTATTGGAATGAGTTTTTTCATAATCAAGAAGCCCTAATTTTTGAAAGTGAAAAAATTTTAGCGGAATATCAAGAAACAACTATTGAAAAAAAATTTAAAAATTCATTGCTTGATATTCCAAGAGAATTAACAGGCAAAACAAAAATTCGTGAAGTAAAAATTAGAGTAAATCAGAATTTTTTTAGACAAATTGTCCTTGCCAATTATGATGGAAAATGTGCTTTGACAGGAATTGATATAAAAGAATTGTTAATTGCAAGTCATATTATTCCATGGGCTGATGATGAGAAAGAACGTCTAAATCCAGAAAACGGAATTTGTTTGTCCGCCCTTTATGATAAAGCCTTTGACAAAGGTCTTATTACTTTTGATGATAATGAAACAGTTGTTTTTTCTAAAATGCTAAAAGAAAACATTGATAAAGATTATTATGGGAAATACTTTGAGCCAATTGAAAATGCACATATCTTAACACCAAAAAAAATATCCCCCAAATCATAACTTTTTAAAATGGCATAGAGAAAATATTTTTAAGGGATAATAAAAAATAAGAAACAATTATTATGAAAGGAGATAAATTATGGACACAAAGAAAGATGAATTAAAAGTAATTGAATTATCAAAATATTTTGATGAAGTGGAAGATTGGGCTTATAACTATTGGAGTAGAGCCTGTAAATTCCATGCAGATGAATTTGATAAAAAATTTAAAAATTATGGATGTATATCAGATATATGTAACGCAGATTCTATATGCGACGCAGAGGAATGCTGGAATGAAGCAGAATATATTATTGATTTCGATTTAAATTTATGCGTATATCATGGGGAAAAATGGGAAGGTGAACCTCCTGATTAATCAAACGGCGGTGTCGATTTAGGAACAGTCGGCGGCTTCACTTTCAATAATAAATACTATGAGAAAAATCCTTGCCATTTGGTTTACGCGCTTGATATTGAAGAAAAGGCAATTGCAACTCATAAAGCAAATTTTGAAACTGACAAGACCGAATGTGCGGACATTTGCAATGTGAAATCTAATGAAATTCCAGACTGTGATATTTTGACAGGCGGATTCCCTTGTCAGTCGTTCAGCACAGTAAATCCTATAAAGAATCCGTTTGATGACAGAGCAAAACTTTATCAGCAAATGGTGAGAATTGTGCAAGACAAGAAACCGAAAGTCTTTATCGCTGAAAATGTGAAAGGTCTGCTCACATTAAAAAATGGCTCGATTTTTAAAACCGTGATAAGTGCATTTGAAAATGCTGGATATAAAACTTTTTATTCTCTCCTTTGTGCCGCAGATTACGGAGTTCCTCAGAAACGCGAAAGAGTTATCATTGTTGGAATCCGAAATGACATTTATGGGGAAAAAGGGGATTTTTCTTTTCCAGACAAACCAAACAAAAACAACTGGATTCCGCTCTCAGTTGCTGTTCCGAAACTTGCCATTGATGAAAAAAAATATTATTTTTCAGAACGTGCGGTTCAAGGAATGAAAAATGCAAAACATAATATGAAGCGTGGGCTTGCACAAAATCTAAATGAACCATGTCTAACCGTAACAAGCCATTTAGCAAAAGTCAGCTTGAATTCCCGCGACCCTGTTCTTCTTGTTGACCCAGCAAAAGAACTGTATAGAAGATTTACTCCGCTTGAAGCTGCAAGAATCCAGTCATTTCCAGATTCATTCAAATTCGTTGGGACTGAAACGACAGCATACAAACAGATTGGAAACGCAATTCCTCCGGTAATGTTTTGGTACATTGTAAATAATGTCATAAAATATTTGGAGAAATAAAATGGAACTTTCAGATTTGTTCGATGACATTGTAAAAGATGAATATGGAACTTGGACACAGGTTTGCAAAGCTCATAGTAAAAATCCGCTTTTTGCAAAAATAGGAAAACTTTCGGATTGCGCTTCTGAAAATACGATTTGCGGATGCGCCGGGTGTAAAAACAAGGCAGAATATTATTTAGATATTGATGAAATCAAAAAATACAGAATGAAATAAATGTTACAAAATACAAAAAATTTTTTTAACAGGAAGAAAGAATGGTCTAAGGTAAAAGATGAGTTACTGCAATGTTATTTAAAACCATACTTCGCAAAAATTATTCAAACACGTAAGACTATTAATTATATTGATTGCTTTGCAGGAAAAGGAAAATTTGATGATGGAGAAATTGGTTCGCCACTTATAGCCTTGAACGCAATAAAAGAAGCAAAAGAGAATTCATCAATTGCTAACACAATAATAAATTCCTATTTTATTGAGCCGAAGTTTTATAATGATTTAAAAAATAATTTATCAAATTTCTCAAATGTAGAAGTTATAGATGGCAATTATGCTGATAGAATATCAGATATATTGAAAAATAAAAAAAATGAAAATATTTTTTTGTACATAGACCCATTCGGAATAAAATGTTTACCTTTTAATCTTTATAGTTTATACAATAAACAAAATTTTAATAGCATTGAATTTCTATTAAATTTCAATTCATTTGGATTTATACGTTTAGCTTGCAAAGTAAAGAAAGCAGAAATCAATTTAATTAAACAAATAGAATCAATTTTAAGAGATGGTATAATTGATGAAGATTTTATTTCTGATGAAAATTCTTTCAATGCAATAGATGATGAAGAAGAAATTGATAAAATTGCTGGTGGTAATTATTGGCAATTTATAATAAACGATTTAATAGACGGAAAAATAAATTGCTATGAAACGGAAAAAAAGATAGTTTTCGAATATTGCAAGAAATTAAATGAACACTTTAAATACGTAATAAATATGCCGATACGATTAAAAGCTGGGCAGCTTCCCAAATACAGAATGATTTATGGAACAAACAACGAAGATGGTTGTTTATTAATGGTTCAAAACATTTGCAAAAGGTGGGAATTATTAGGTGATATTCAATCAAGAAATGCAGGGAATTCATTGTTTAATGAAAACATTGAAAATGAAATTATAGATGAGAATATTGTTCAAGAAAAACTTGTTGCATATTTAAGAGGATTTAATTCACCTGTTTCAATGAGTGAATTTTTGGCAAATATGTTTAATGATTTAGGAGTTTTTACAGATTGGAAAACCTTGAAAAATTGTCTAAAAACTTTAGAAGAAAAAAGAATAATTGAATTAAAAAGGACACCGTCTATAACTCCGACAGGAAAAGTAAGTGCTTTTATTTTTGATAGTAAAAAAGATAATCATTTTGTGAAAATACAATTATGCAGACAATAACACGTAAATCAATGCTTTATAAAACCGGCGTTGAATATGGCGACTATACAATGAATCATATTCAAGGCTGTTTTCATGGCTGCAAATATCCTTGCTATGCGTTTCTAATGGCAAAACGTTTTGGAAAATGCAAAACTTATGAAGAATGGATAGAGCCGAAGCTTGTGAGCAATACACTAGAACTTCTCGACAAGGAAATTCCAAAATTAAAAAATAAAATAAAATCTGTACAACTATGTTTTACGACCGACCCTTTTATGACTGGATTCCCAGAAATTTCAGAAATGAGTTTGAAAGCCATTGAAAAACTTAACAAAGCCAATATTCCCTGCGTTATCCTTACGAAAGGTGCGTTACCGTTTGAATTGAAAAACTTTTCTAAAAAAAATGAATACGGAATTACCTTAGTTTCACTTGATGAAAATTATAGAATAAAAACGGAGCCAAATGCAGTTTCTTACTCTGAGCGGATAGAAGCATTGCGAAATCTACATAATGCAGGTTGCAAAACTTGGGTTAGCATTGAACCATATCCAACGCCGAATATCATAAAGCAAAACGTGTCTGGCATTTTAAACAAAGTTTCATTTGTTGATAAAATCATTTTTGGAAGAACTCACTATAACAAAATAATTTCTGAATATAAAGAACACAAAGCATTTTACAACGAAGAAGCCAAAAAAGTTATTGATTTCTGTATCCAAAATAACATTGCCTATCATATAAAAACAGGAACAATTACGTAATTTCTTCTTTTCCATCAAATTCTCACTGACTTTTCCCCAAAAACTCTACTAGAGTTTTTTTAAATTCTCAGTGAGAAAATAAAAATTCTCACTGAGTTTCTGATGAATTCTCACTGAGAATTTAGTCGCTTCCTAAAAAGTAGATTCCGATAGTTCGATAAACTCACCAATCACAAGTTCAAAATGACGAATTCACAGAAAATTTTACAGGGTCTCTGCTGGAGATTTTTTGTTTTTAAATAATAAAACCCTTATACCACTTTAATATAAATAACATATATTTGTTTTTTCATTAAAAATCGTTTCTTCCTAAATTTGTCTCTTTTTTAAAAAAACTTTCAAAAATTTTATCAGCACCCCATGCTTGTGCCGCAGCAAAAGAGAGCATTTTTTTTTCATCAAAAGACAAGTTGTCATTTCCTTTGTATCTTAAGTCATGTTCAGCTTGTGACCATGCGTGCTGAAACAAAGTTTTTATTTGTAATTCAAAGAAATTTGGTAGTAGAGAAGAATTAACATTTATTTCCTTAGGAATAAGAGCTTTATTTATATTGACTATCAAATGTCTACCTTGATATCCAAATTTTTCATAATCATTCGGATTGTTAAAATCATTATTTTCAATAGTTCCAAGTGTTTCTATAACAGATTTTGCTACTCGTTCAACATCTGTTAAATAAAATACTACAATTCGTGCTCTTATTTGGTCTTGAATATCAACGAGAGGATTCTCATATTTATACTTACCGGGAATTTCTTCTCCTGTTGTTTTGTCTTTTTCCAATTTTAAAGCTTTGTTTAAGAAACTTTGTGTTTCTTTTATTGTAAAGATACAATTCTGATCAATTCTTATGAGATTATTTTCTTCTAAAGATTTATAGCATTCTTCTACTTCTTTAGTTAAAAATGGAAGAATCTTTTTATATTCAGCAGAACGTATTTCATATTCTTTCTCAAGTTCATTTCTTGTTATCATTTAGTTTTGATTGCCTCTTTTTTTACAATACCTTTTGTTGAAACACAAATTTCTTTTGTTTCTTTGTTTACTATTTCAGTTGCAAACACCTCATCAAACGAGTCTGTTGGAGCCATTACAATTGCTCCACTATTAAAATACATAGCTTTTAGTGCGTATACACCTTTAAAAATTTCGGAATTAAATTTGAACACCTGTTCTGCTACAGATCGAGATGGTAAAGCATTAAAAATTTTCTCTTTGTTCTTGTCAGAAATACTTTTATTATTTAAAAAACTATTTATCGACTCAGATGTTCCATTGTTCAACCTGACTGCAGAAGCAATTGCATTTATTTCCTCTTTATCTTCTGGAGTTGTAGTTTCGTCATTTAACACTTGTCGTAATGCTTTTCCTAAAATTTTGTTTCCTTGAACTTCAGTTAATTCCAATTCACATCGAAGAAAATCTTTAATCCAATAATCAGAGATTAACTTTGAGGAGGCAGTTTCATTTATTTGTTTATCAATAGCAATTCCTTTCCATAATCCATTTTTTAAAGATTCATCCTCGAAATATGCTAATTTATATCTATGAGAGTTTTTTAAAAATACATCTTGAATTATTTCTACTTTGTCTTCCTTTTGAAGGATAATACCTTCCTCAGACGGATAACGTGCAATTAAAACAAAATCTTTTTCTTTGTTTTTTCCAATTAAAATAAACACAAGCCCACACTTACTACTTTTATCAGTATTCTTTGACAGCCATTCAACTATTGGCAATCCTTTATCAAGTTCTTTTTCTTTCATAAGCTCAATTAACATATCACGAGTTTCATTCTTCTGTTTAGCTCCATTAGAAATGAACTTTATTGAGATTTCACAAAGATACTCTGCTTTATTTGCGATTTCTTGCAATTTGGAGAACATTAATTCATCTTTTTTAATTTCAAAATGTCTTATTGAATCTATAGGAAATGGTTCAACTCCTTTTCCCACTGGAGAAAAATAGCAAAACGCTTTTTCGATTTCTTTTGAAATTTCCATAAGTTTTCAACTCCTAAAAAATCATAATGTTAATTCAGTATATAAAGATTATCAATTTTTTTCATATTTTTCTATGTGTTATCTCTCACAAAGAATTTGAAAAATACATCTACAATTTGCCGAAAGAAAAAAGCGGACGGATAGAAAGACGCTTAGGAGCAGTTCCGGCACATCTTCTTGAATTTTAATTATTCGTAGCTTTACGAAGTGATTGTCGAAGTACAAAAAATGAAAAACTATAGAGTGAATTTCTTAAAAATACACGAAACTTCTGGAAGATGAATCTTCTTCAATTCAATATATTTTCTCAGTTGACATTTTTAATGATGGAATCGATATTCCGTCCGTGAACACAGTCTTGCTTTTGCGTCCTACAGAATCCT
>CAZJOU010000039.1:0-13727 GCA_964547685.1 uncultured Treponema sp.
CCCTTTATGGAGGAATTATGGCGTTATCTGTTGCAGATGCTTTTTGGCAAAAATTTATAAAAGAAACTGGACAAGATCCAGATATTGGTTGCGCTGGCGACTTAACTTTTGAATCTAAAGGATTTACAAACGATGCGCAAGTTACAAATATTTTAACTGGAAAACGAACAGCAATTTTTTCTAGTTTTGCGTCTTATTCTGTAGATGGCGAACCTTTGCCGGTAAGTGGCGAATATTATCTTGTTTTTGACCGTGGAAATAATCCGCGAGCAGTAATTGAAATAGAAAGCGTAAATGTAATTCCGTTTTGCGATGTAACTTGGTCAATGGCGCAAAAAGAAGGCGAAGACGAAAATCTAGACCAATGGCGAACGCGCCAACAAGAAAACTTAGAAGAAGAGGGCGACATTGTAGGTTTTAAATTTACGCCAGATATGAAAATAATTTTTCAGACTTTTTCGGTAGTTTATAAATAATTGTTATAAGTATCAATAAAAATAAAAAAATAATACTTTTCTTGCAATCTGCTTTTTTTGGATTTATAATATATGTAATCTGCTAAAGCAGATAAAAAACAAGGAGGCTATGAAAAAAAATGGCTAAAAAATCTTCTCAGTCTATTGGTAGACTTATTCTTCAGATTGCTTTAGGTTTGTTACTTGCAATCGCTGGTATTTGGGCTCTTGCTGGAAAAGGTGGCGATGAAGCTTATAAAGCATTGACAGGACTTATCAATGGTAATGCAGGAAAAGCAATCGGACTTATTTTTGCTGTAATCGAATTGCTTGCAGGTATTCTTTTAGTTTTGGAATGCTTTGTTGGTGACAAATTTGGCAAATTCGACAACATTCTTGGTTGGATTGTTATCATCGTATGGATTATTGCAATTGTTCTCGCAGACTTCTTGAACGGAAATCTTGCAGTTAGCAAACTTGATTGGTGGTATAAACTTGCAGGTCATGTAGTTATTCTTGGCGCTTTGCTTGAATTGAACGACTAGTCCAATAGTACTGAGTATGCTATTTAAAAGCGGAAATCATTGGGATTTCCGCTTTTTTATTTTAAAAGAACATTCTTTTTGCCGATAATTTTAGTATGAAAAAGATTTTTGCAACTTTATTTTTATTTGGAATATTTATATGCGCATTGCCCGCAGAAGAAAATAAATTTGTTGGTGGCGATTTTGGAATTGCAACCGCAATTCCAGTGTACCAAGGTACAGATTCGCCTTTTAAAAGCAGAGTTATTTTAGGTCTTAATGGTGATATTTCTTTTAGATTAGGTTCGCCACTAAAATTTCTTTTAGGTTACGATTTTCTTTCTGATATAAACTGGAATGGAAGTCAACACAAAAATCATCTTGATTATGCCGGTTGGCTTGGAATTAAAGTTTACCCTGGCGTTGGTGGATTAAACGCAAGTTTAGCGTATGCTTTGGGCGCGCGTACAGATTTTATAAACGAAGATTATTATGATAGCGAAACAGACACAGAAAAAAATAGAACAGAAGTAGAAACAACCTCTTGGGGAAATGGATTTAGAATTAGTGCAGAATATGATTTTCATTATGGTTCAAGCAAAAAAATGCTTCCAGCGTTAGGCTTTTATTATAGAATGATGCCTCGCGGAAGCAATAATTACGACAATATTTTTGCTTTTTACGTAAATATGGCGTTTTAAGAGCGGATACGTTTTTAAAATAGATTCCCGCGTCAAGCGCGGGAATGAACATTATAATTATTGCAATGACAGTTTTATCTATCTTGCGTATTCTACAATGCGCGTTTCGCGAATCATTGTAATGCGAATACGTCCAGGATATTTTAAGTCCTTTTCTATTTGCTTTGCAATGTTAGACGCTAACTGTTTAACTTCGTTATCTGCAACTTTTTCGTTATTTACAAGAATGCGAAGTTCGCGACCAGCCTGAATTGCGTACGCTTTTTCTACGCCTTCAAAACCTTCCGCAATAGCTTCTAAGTTTTCTAGTCGCTTTACATAATTGTCTATAGTTTCGCGTCTTGCGCCTGGTCTAGCGGCAGAAATTGCGTCTGCAATTTGAACAATAATCGCTTCTATAGTTGTTGGTTCAATGTCGTTATGGTGCGCAGCAATAGCGTTTACTACGCGCGGATCTTCGCCCATTTTTCGCGCCATTTCTGCGCCAACTTCTGCGTGGTTTTGGTCGCTATCGTTTTCTGCGCCTTTACCAATATCGTGCAAAATTGCGGCGCGCTTTGCAAGTTCGCGGTCTGCGCCAATTTCGGCAGCAATAATAGAAGCGGCAGTTGCAACTTCTTTTGAATGCGAAAGAACGTTTTGTCCGTAAGATGTTCTAAAGTACAATCTACCAAGAGCCTTAATTCCTTCTGTTGGCATATTGTGAATTCCCAAGTCAAAAAGTGCTTTTTCGCCTTCTTCGTAAATCTTGTTTTGAATTTCGCGCGTTACTTTTTGCACAATTTCTTCAATTCTTGCTGGGTGAATTCGTCCGTCAGAAATTAAGCGTTCCAAAGACTGTTTTGCAATTTCTTTTCTAACTGGGTCAAAACAAGAAATAACAACCGCTTCTGGCGTATCGTCAATAATAATGTCAACTCCAGTAAGAGTTTCCAAAGCGCGAATGTTTCTACCTTCGCGACCAATAATTCTACCTTTCATTTCGTCGCTAGGAAGCGAAACCGTAGTAACTGTAATGTCGCTTGTAGTTTCTGGTGCAATGCGCTGAATTGCCGTAACAAGAACTTCGCGCGCTTTTTTTTCGGCAGTAAGTTGCGCTTCTTGTTCAATTTTGTTAAGCAACGCTTGCGCATCGTGGCGAGCATCATTTTCAAGATTTTTAATAATTAAATCTTTTGCTTCTTGTTTTGTAAGACCAGAAATACGTTCAAGTTCTTTGCGATATTCTTCTTCTTGCGCAGTAACAACTGCTTCGCGCTTTTTCATAGCGTTAGTAAGTTCTTCGCAATCTTTTTCGCGTTTTTCTACTTCAGCGGCTTTTTGATCAACAAGTTCTTCTTTTTTATTTACGCGAGCTTCGTAACGTTGCACTTCGGCGCGTCGCTCGCGGTTTTCCCTTTCCTGCTGGTTACGTTCACGAATGAGTTCATCTTTTGCATTTAGCAAAATTTCTTTTTTCTGAGCTTCAGCTTCTTTTATTGCGTCCTGTTTTACACGTTCTGCTTTTTGTTCTGATGCAGATAGTTGAAATCTGGCGTACAGCCAGCGAATTGTCCATCCAAGAACGATTCCAACAACAGGGAGAAGTATCATTAAAATGATATTCATATATTCTCCTTGCTATTTTATGAAATAGTTCAACTTTTATTATAAATTAACAAATATCTGTTGTCAAATGATAGGCAAGTATATAGAAATAAGTTAATTCATAATTAATAATTTATAATTTATAATTATTTTTTGGGCGGTACGGCAACAAGTTGCCGTCGGGTGTTTCAGGGCCCGCTAACGCTCGGTCTCGCTTCGCTCTCAAAGCACGCAGGCGTGCAAATCTCGCTTCGCTCGCCTTTTGCTAGCGCAAAACCCTTCCATACCCTACCGCATTCGTAAATAGTGCGTCATCGCATCTTTTTTATAGATTCCTGTGTCAAGCACAGGAATGACACACAACGTGCGAACACGGATGTTCGCAAATAGCATTTACATTGAAAAGTCTTTTCCTAAGTAAATTTCGCGCGCAAGTTCGGAATCCAAAATTTCTTGCTTGCTTCCTTGAATCATAATTTGCCCAGTGTTTACAATTATTGCTCTGTCTGTAATTTCCAAAGTGTCGCGAACGTTATGGTCTGTAATTAAAATGCCAATTCCGCGCTTTGCTAAAAGTCCAATCATAGATTTAATGTCTGCAACAGCAATCGGGTCAATGCCAGCAAAAGGTTCATCTAGCAAAAGAAATTTTGGCTCTATTGCAAGCGAACGCGCAATTTCAGTGCGGCGTCGCTCTCCGCCGGAAAGTGTAAATGCGTATTGCTTTCTAATGCGACCAATAGCAAACTCTTCTATAAGTTCTTCTAGGCGTTGTTTTTTTTCTGCTTTAGAAAGGTCGCGTCGTGTTTCCAAAATAGACCAAATATTTTCTTCTACAGTAAGTTTTTTAAAAACGCTTGGTTCCTGCGGAAGGTAAGAAATTCCTTTGCGTGCTCTTTTATACATTGGAAGCGGAGTTATTCGTTCATTATCTAAAAAAATGTCGCCAGCAGTTGGTTTGTAAAATCCAACAATCATATAAAAAGTTGTAGTTTTTCCTGCTCCGTTTGGACCTAAAAGTCCAAGAACTTCGCCAGTTTGCATAGAAAAATCAATTCCTTGAACAACTTTTTTGTGACCAAAACTTTTAAAAAGGCTAGAAACTCTAAGTTTGTGAATATTTGCTTCATCAGCCATTTTCGCCCTCCAAGTTTTGTTCGCTACTTTCGCTCTTTTCGTTAGTTTGCTCTTCTTGTAATTTCTGTTCGCTCTGTTCTGGAACTTCGCTTTGCTCTTGTTCTTTTGCTTCGGTTGAATTTTCGCTAGTTTCGCTAGTTTCGCCATCTGCGGTTGTAGGTGCGTTTTTGTTGTCTTTTTCGCTTTTTCTTTCGTCAACAATAGAACCTTTTACGCGTCCGTCTAGAGTAATTTCTTGCGAATTTAAGTCAAGCGTAATTTGTTGCGCTCGAAAAGTGTCGTCGCCTTGTTTTATTTGTGAATTTCCAGTTAGTTCAAGCATTTGGTCTGCTTTTCTGTAAATTGCATACGCACCAGTGCAAATGTTATTTTTTTGAGTAAGTTCAATTTCTATTTGCATAACGGCAATATCAGAATTTTGATTATATTCAATGCTTTGTGCTTTTGCTTTTACATTATTTTTTACGTCGGTTAAATCAACGTTATCCATAAGATTTGCAATTTTTGTTTCTCTGTCATATTTTAATCTTCCGCAAGTAAATTCTAGTTCAGATTCCATATTTTTGCCTTTTACAGAACCACTTGCTTCTATGTAGCGAAAATCTTTTCCAGAAAGTCCAATTTTGTCGGCAAAAATTTCCATTGTGTCGGTAAGAACGTACGCTTCGCCAGAAAGTGTTGTAGAATCAGATTTGTCGCCAACAATTCCTGTCATGCTATCTGCGGAAAAAGTTATTTTTTCGGCAAAGAGTGTTGTGGCGAAGAGGAATAGAAGAAACGTAAAAATAGATTGCTTCGGGCTAAAGCCCTCGCAATGACGGAGGATTTTGCTTGCAATGACGTGAAGAACGCTTGCAATGCGATGGCAACTTGAATATGTAAACTTTCTATTCATTTTGCGATGCCTCGCTTGATTCTTCGTTTTCTTCTAAAGTTGTGGAATTTTCATCTTCTGATTCAAACTGTCCAGTTACAACGCCAGTAAACGAAAATTTTTTGCTTACGCCACTTGCAGAAAAACCTGAACCTTGCATTGTTGTTTTGCCTTTTTTTATTGTAACGTTATCTGTTCGGCTACTTGTAAGTTGTTCAGTTTTTCCGTCCCAACGCAAAGTGTCTGCGGAAACTTTTAAATCATCTTTTTTATTGTCTATTTCTATGTTGTCGTAAAGAACGTAACGTTCGTCTTTTGAATCTGACGAAAGAAGTGAACACGAACCTTCGGTTGTTACTTCGCCTTCTTTGTTTGTTATAGAAAAAGCAACATCTTTTGCGTACATAGATTTTCCGTCTGAATATTGTTCTAAACGGC
Organism: uncultured Treponema sp.; assembly: GCA_964547685.1. Classification (GTDB taxonomy): domain Bacteria; phylum Spirochaetota; class Spirochaetia; order Treponematales; family Treponemataceae; genus Treponema_D. Next base: position 5,717 of record CAZJOU010000039.1, read on the forward strand.
TTGCTTTTAGCGACATTGTTTTTTTGCTATCTTCGTAACGATTAAAATTTGCGTCTGTAAAAATAAATTCTGGAACGTTTGATTCATCTTGATAGTTTACGTCGTATTTTAGCGAGCAACCTAAAAGGTTTGCAACTTCTGCGAGACAAAAACTTAAAAATAACAACGTAAACTTATTTTTCATTATTTTGTTAAAGCCGCTCCTAAAAATGCTGTAAAAAGCGGATGTGGTTTTGCTGGTCTAGAAACAAATTCTGGGTGATATTGAACTCCAATTCCCCATTTATGATTTTTCCATTCAAACGCTTCTGTTCGTCCGTCGCTTTCTGTTTCGGCAGAAATAATAAGCCCATTTTGATTCATTGCATCTGCATATTTTTTGTCAAAAGTATGTTTATTTCTGTGTCGTTCAGAAATTAATGTTTTTTTGTAAGCATCGTAAAGTTTTGTGTTCTTTGCAATTTTTACATTTTGCGCGCCAATTTGTTCATCGCCAGAAACAGCAAGTCCAGTTTGTTCTTCCGGAAGACTAATAATTGCGTGTTCAGAATTTTGAATAAATTCTGTGCTATCTGCGTCTTTCCAGCCTAAAATTGAACGTGCGGTTTCTATTGCCATAAGTTGCATTCCTAAATCAATTCCCAAATAAGGAACGTTATTTTCGCGTGCAAATTTTACAGTTTTTAAAAGTCCTAAAAATCCGCGTTGTCCGTAATTTCCTGGAATTACAATTCCGTCTATTCCTTCAAATGCGGCAGAAATTGATTCTGAATCTTCTAGAGATTCTGCGTCGATTTTCTTTAATTCTAGTTGAACGCCAAACGAAGTTACTGCTGCATGAAAAAGTGATTCGCGAACAGATTTATAACATTCGTCAAGATAGTCTTTTTTTCCAACCATTGCGATTGTAACTTTTTTTGTTGCTTCGTTAAGTTTTTTTATAAAACTAGTCCATTGTCTAATATTAGAATTTGCAACGTCTGTTTTTATGTCTAGTTTTTTTACAATTTCTGCGTCAATTCCTTCTTTGTGAAAAATAACTGGAAGTTCGTAAATAGATTCTTTTACATCTGGCGAAACAAAAACTGCATTTTGAGCAACGTTGCAGAAAAGCGCAATTTTTCGTCTAATATCTGGTTCAATGTCTTTTTCGCAACGACAAAGCAAAATATCTGGTTGAATTCCTGCTTCTTGAAGTTGTTTTACGGAATGTTGTGTTGGCTTTGATTTTAATTCTCCGCCGGTAATAACTGGAATTAGCGAAAGATGAATTGTGCAAATGTCGTTTTTTGGAAGTTCGTGAATTAATTGTCGGCCAGCTTCCAAATAAGGAATTGATTCTATGTCGCCAACTGTTCCGCCAATTTCTACAAGAACAATATCGGCATGAGTTTTTTGTCCAATAGCGAAAATTCGTCTTTTTATTTCGTCGGTTATGTGCGGAATTACTTGAACAGTTCTTCCGTTGTAGCGGCCAGCACGTTCGTTTTTTATAACTTGGTCGTAGACTTTTCCGGTTGTAATGCAGTTGTCGCTTGTTATGTTTACGCTTGTAAAACGCGAAAAATTTCCTAAATCAAGGTCGGTTTCGGCTCCGTCTTCTGTAACGTAAACTTCGCCGTGCTGAAAAGGACTAATGTTTCCTGCGTCAAGATTAATGTACGGATCGCATTTTATCATTGCAATTTTTAGTCCGTAACCTTCTAAAAGGCTTCCTATTGCAGCAGAAGCAACGCCTTTTCCTAAACTAGAACAAACTCCGCTTGTAACCAGAACATATTTACTCATAACATACCATTTTTTCATTATTTTGTTTTTTGTTCAATATGCGAAAGTGCAGAAAGTGCTTTGTCAATTTTTATTATTCTGCAAAAATAGCGGAAAAATAAAGTAAAATACTACTATAAAAAAAATAACAAAAAGTTAAAATTTTCTTGCATTTATTATAACATTATGTTATATTTGCTTTTATGAAGAGAATTTACCTACATCTAAGAAAAATCCTACCATCGCGTTCATTCCGTAAAAATTTCAATTTTCTTTTAAGTTTGTTGTTTTCTTCTAAAAAAATCCAAAAAGTTTAGAAAAAAGGCTGTTTTTTTTCGCAAAATAATAAAACGAAAAAAAACGAAGCTTTTTTAACTCGAAAAACTTTTGTTTTGCGAGAAATCTTAAAATGCAATGTTATAAGCGCGTAATTTTAGCGAAATATAACTTGCAGACATCTAAAAAATTAAGATGTCAAAACCACTCGGTAAAAAGGAGACAAAAATGAAGAGTGTATTAAAAAAATTTGCTGTTATTTTTACAGCAATGTTTGCAATTACAGTTATAAGCTGTAGCGACAGTAACGGGGGGGGGAAAGACTGATGATATTGAACTAGATAAAGACGATACAGTAATTGAAAAACCCGAAACATCAGAAGTTCCAGTTGGCGAATTGCAGTCGATTACGATAAAAACTCCGCCAAAATTGTATTACGAAAAAGAAGAGGAATTTGCTCCAGAGGGAATGGTTGTAATAGCTTCTTATAAAAATGATTCTGAAATAATTACTCGCGAAATTGAGTATAAAGACCTTGAAATTGAAGGTTTTGATTCAAGCAAAAGTGGAGTAAAAAGTATAACTGTAAGTTATAAAACTTGCAAAGATTCCATAAATTTGTATGTTGGCTCATACTCGCTAGAACTTTCAAAAATAGAAGCTACCGTTCCAAAGAAAGTTGACTATGTTATTGGAGAAAGTTTCGATTATAAAGGAATAAACTTGTCTGTATATTATGGAGACAATACAAAAATTTTAATTGAGGAAAATCGAATTTCTGATTGGCTTTCTGCAGAATACGATTTTAGTGTTCCAAATGCTGCTTCTCAAGTAACTTTAACTTTTACAGCAGGAAAGGAAAGCGTTAGCAAAACAATAACTGTAAGAGTACATGCTAAGCTTGAAAGCATTGAAATAACAACTAAACCTACAAAAACAGATTATATATTATCATTAGGAACTTTATCAGAAAAAATCGATGTTACAGGAATGGTTGTTAAAGCAAAATATTCTGACGGAAGTGTAAAAACTATAGAAAATTCAAAATGCACTATTTCGCCAAATACTGTTACTAGATCAGATAGTAGAAAAACGATTACGGTTAGTTATACAGAAAATGGAATAACAAAAACGGCAACATTCAATGTAACAGTAAAATTTGCTGGAGATTCAGGCCTTACGCTTTGATAGCAGCAGATTAACTTTTTCTTAAATATCGTAAAAAAGTTGCTGAGTAAAACGCTCTTTGGGATTTTTAGCCCAAACTTCGACTTTTATCGAAATGTGTCATTGCCGTGCTTGACACGGCAATCTATTATGCAATTTGCATAAAAAGATTATCGGGTCGAGCCCGATAATGACATTTTTTTGTGCAAAAAAAAACAAATTTTTAAAAGTCGAAATTAGGGCTTTTAATCTTTGAGAGCGTTTTTTAATCTATAAATACTACTATAAAAAAAATAACAAAAAAATAATTTTTATTTTTGCAATGTTTTTAGAATAGAGTATAATAATCAATATGGATAATATTCTTAACGATCAAGATTTTGAAAAATTCAAGAAAATTATATACGACGAAAGCGGAATAACTTTTTCTGAAACAAATCGCGCAATTCTTGATAGTCGCATAAAAGAACTTCTTCGTGAAAAAAAACTTCAAACTCCAACAGAATATTATTCTTTAATTTTAAAAGACCACGAAGAAATGAAAAAAATGCTAGATTCTGTTACAACAAATCTTACGCGATTTTTTAGAAATCAACCACATTTTGACGCTTTTGAAAAATATGTAATTCCGCACATTTTGGAAGAAAAAAAGAAAACTGGAAATAGACTTATTAAAATTTGGAGCGCTGGTTGTTCCACTGGCGAAGAACCTTACACAATAGCAATGATTTTAAAAAATATTTTGCCGTACGGTTTTGATTTTTCAATTACTGCTTCGGATATTTCGCTAAAATCGCTAATGGTTGCTCAGCAAGGATTTTACGCAGAAAATAAAGTAGACGGAGTTCCGCCAGAATATCTTTTAAAATATTTTACAAAAACGGAAAAAGGTTATCAAATAAGCAAAGATATTATGAGTCATATAAAATTTGACTATCATAATTTAAAAAATGAAACTGGAATGCACAATCTTGATGTTGTATTTTGCCGCAACGTTATGATTTATTTTGACGAAGCCGCTCAGCACATAGTTTTAAACAGATTTTGGGAATCTATGGCAAATCATTCATATTTGTTTATAGGACATTCTGAATCGCTTTTTGGAATGAACACAAGATTTGAATTTTTAAAAACAGATTGGGCATGTCTTTATCAAAAAAATATATAAAAGTTGAAAATTAGATTAAATTTAAACTTTTAGTACAAATACATAAAAATTATCTGCGCGGAGTAGAAAACGGCTTTTGCGAACACTTGCAGGGCTGAGGTTGCGTAGCAACCGGTAAGATGAATTTCCTTACAGCCTGCACCGTGTGTAGCAAAAACGGCTTTCTGCGTAAGCGCAGATAATTTTGCTGAACCAACAAAAATTAAAAACTTTAATCTTATTTTCTACAAAATAGCATGAGGACGCAATGGAAATTTCAAATTCTGTTTTTAATACTTTAAATGTTCAAATTTGCGACGATTCTGCCTTAATGCGAAATCTTGTTTCTAGAATTATAAACGATGTTCCTGGAATGCAAGTTGTAGGAAAAGCAATGAACGGAAAAATGCTTTTAGAAGAACTTCCGTTTTCCAAACCAGATGTAATTGTTTTAGATATAGAAATGCCAGTTATGAACGGCGTAGAATTTCTTGAAGAACGAAAAAAGCAGAAAATAGATATTCCAGTTATCATTCTTTCTTCTGTTGCAACAAAAGGTGCGGCTGTAACTATAAAATGTCTTGAACTTGGCGCGTCTGATTTTATTACAAAACCAGGCGGTTCCGTAACTACGGAAATTGGTGATGTTAGCGAATCAATTATAGAAAAAATTGCTTCTTATGGCGGTTTATACGCGCGTAAAAAAGGCAAACATATTCCGTCTGCAGATTTTTATTTGCGTTCTGTAAAAATGAAAAAAGCAGAACAATTTGTTGCAAAGCAAAAAGGCACAAAAGCAGAAAATGTTCCGCTAGAACCAGTTTTGTCAACTTGGAAAGAACCGCCAAAAAAAGAACCAGTTTTTGTTAAGCCACTTCGCGAAGGTGGTGTTATAAAAATAATTGCCATTGGAATTTCTACTGGCGGACCAAACGCTTTGCGGGAAGTTTTTAAGATGATAGATCCGCATTTAACGCAACCAATTTTAGTTGTTCAACATATGCCTGCCGGATTTACAGCGGAATTTGCGCAAAGTTTAAATAGAATTTGCCCACTAGAAGTTTGCGAAGCTTCTGACGGAATGAAAATAGAAGAAAAGCACGTTTATATTGCACCAGGAAATTATCACATAATTGTAGAAGAACGACTTTCTGGAAACGTAATTAGAACAATTCAAACTGAACTTAGAAATGGACACAGACCAAGTGCCGATGTCCTTTTTGAAAGCGTTGCAAAAGTTTATAAAAACAACGCTCTTGGCGTAATTATGACTGGAATGGGGCGCGATGGAGCAGCGGAAATTGCAGAAATGCGAAAACAAGGTGCATGGACTTTGGGACAAGACGAAGCGTCTAGCGTTGTTTACGGAATGCCAAAAGTTGGCTGGGAATTAGGCGGAGTTCAAAAGCAAGTTCCGCTAAAAGATATGGCAGACGAAATTAGCAAGTTGGCCCGCGAACATAGACCAAGTTGACCTCCTGTCAACTTGGTCTAACGCTTGCGCTTCGCTGGCAAGCGATTCGCTATTTGCGAACGTCCTGTTCGCAGTTCATTCAACTTTATCCAATTATTTTATTTATTTGCAGTTTTACAACGGTTGGCGCAGTTCTTGATGAAGCAATTACAAAAGCGCACGCTATTAAAAAAAATAAAGAAATTGCTATTGCCTTAAAAAGTTCTGTACATTCTGTTTTTAGCAAAGAAGAAATTGGTTTGGAAAGAAAAAATCCTAAAACTGCGGCAGCGATTGGAACTAGAAGTGCAAAAAGTCCAGCGGCTGCTTCTTTTTTTTGCGGAAGACCAATTGTAACTTTAGAGCCAACTTCTATTTTTAGCGCATAAGGATTTGTAACTTCTATTTTAGACATTTTTGTAGGACTACTTTGAATAATTCTTTGTTCTGGAGTAACCATTATTGTTCCGTTTTCTATAGAAGTTACAATGTAGGTGCTTTTCACAAAGGTTCTCCGTTTTTTCTAAGTTCTTTTAAGCGTTTTGCACATTCTTGTTCACCAACTTTGTTGCCAAGTTTTGCATAAGTATCTCTAAGATTAAAAAGTGCGTCATAATAATAAGGATTTAAAACAACAGCGCGTTCAAAAGAAATAGAAGCTTCGTTATAATCTTTTTGATTAAAAAGAATAACTCCTTGCGTGTTCCAAAGTCTAGAACTTTCTGGATTCGAAAAAATTCCCATTGTACAAAATTGCATTGCTTCTAAAATTTTTCCTTCTTGATAAAAAATAAGCGAAAGTTCTTCTATTATGTCTGTGTCAAACGGAGAAAGATAATGCGCTTTTAAAAGACTATCTTCCGCATCTTTTAAATCGCCAGAATCTCTGTATGTAAGACCAAGATTGTACCATAAAAGAGAATTGTCTTTTTCTATTGTAATTGCGCGAACAAAACAAGCGATTGCTTCTTTAAAAGAACCATCTGCTGCAAGTAAAATTGCTTGATTATTAAGTCGCTCTGCTGTTTCAATCATAACTTTTCCTTTGCTTAAAATTTTAAAATCATAGAATTAAAAAGTTCTTCTATTAGTTTAGCAGATTTTACAGAATTTGCACTTTTAAAAAACTTAGAAAGTGCGTTTGTGTTCTTTTTTATTGTTTCTTTTCCTTTTTCTGCCGCTTTTTTAATAGAATTATTCGTTTCTAAAATAGAAATGCAATCTTCTACTGCTGGCGAATTTATTCCTTCTTTGTAAGCCTTGCTAAAAAGTTTTGCAATTTTTTCTTTATCTTCTGGTTTTTCTTGAATATGCAACAAAACTGGTAAACTTTTTTTGCCTTCTACAATATCATCACCACGTTTTTTTCCTGGATTCCCAGTTGTAAGATTTTGAACATCATCAAGAATTTGAAAACCTTCGCCAAGCGAAGCGGCAATTTTTCCTGCATTTATCATTTCTTCGTTTGTTGCGCCGCCAGCTAAAAATCCAATTTGAACAGCCAAAGATGCTAAAGTTCCCGTTTTTAAGTGAACCATTTGCGTGTATTCTTCTGTTGTAGGAAATAAAGACGGATTTCTGTGCCAATAAATGTCCATTGCCTGACCTAAATGAAGTCTGCGAAGTTCTTGTGTGTATAAATTATAAAGTTGATTTTTAAATTCTTCTTTAACATTTAATTTATTTATTACAACTGGTGCCTGAAAGTAAAGCCAAGAACCAGCGTTTAACGCAACATCAAGTCCATAAGTAATGTAAGCAGCTGGTTTTCCGCGTCGTTCTTTACTAGAATCTTCTATATCATCGTGAATTAAAGACGCTGTGTGAACAAATTCTACAAGCGGAGTTATGCTATAAGTTTGTTCAAGCGAAAGCGGAGCATTTTTTTTAGATTCGCGGCAAAGTTCTGAACAAAGCACTAAAAGCAAAGGACGCCAACGTTTTCCGCCTAAATCCATAAGAGAACGGCAAGGTTCCAAAAGATTTTGTAAATGTTCATTTGTAACGCATTTGGAAAGTTGCCCAAAAGATTCTTGTTGCCAATTTTTATTTGTTTTTAGCGGAAGCGCATTTTTTAGCGAATCTTCAATATTTTTAAGTATTTCTGTAAATTCTTCGTTCATATTTGTCCTTTTTATAAATATATAGTTTTTGGGAAAGTCTGTGTCATTGCCGTACTTTATACTGCGATGTTTTCGTA
>CAZJOU010000040.1:0-10817 GCA_964547685.1 uncultured Treponema sp.
CCGTAAAAACTAATTCCAGGTGTTGCATTTTCGTCTTTTTCTAATTTTGTAAATGTTAGCGTGTAAACGTTATCTTCTATTTTTGCTGCACTTGGAGTAGAAACGTTAATTCTATATTTATAACAATCTTCTAGATTTTCTAGAATAATATTGTGATTTTCTTGTGAAGAATAAACTGTATTCACAGAATTACATTCTGAAGTATTTGTAGTAGAAAAAGATGCTATTGTGTTGCTTAATTCGCCACCGCCGCTAAGCGCTTCTCCACCGAAACTTCCTAAAGAATATGCATTCGTTGGCATAATAGAAAAAACTATGCTACAAGAAGTTGTTTTATCTTCCATATCCGTTGAATATGTAAAATCGTAATAATAACTACCATCTTCATTTTCTGAAAGTTTTACGTATTGCCAGTCGCCAGTTGTATCAGCAGTTGGAATGCCACGAATAAAAGGCCCTGTTAAAAGAGTTGGAGTTTCTGAAAGTTCGCCTTCTAAATAAAAAATAAGATTTTCGCTTGCAACATTTGTAACAACAAGTTTATATGTATTTCCATCTTTTAAAGCTGTAAGCAAAATATTTTTGTCATATTTTTCTGTTGTGTGCGGTTTTGCAAGATAATATGTTTCTGTTTCAAAAACAGAAGTTTGACCATACCAAATTGAAGAAGAATCTGATTTTGTATTTGTTACAAACTTAAAACTTGCATTTCCGTTGCCGTTTCCCCAAGCTTTCATATTATTATTGTAAGTAAATTCGTAAGAAAAAGTTCCGTTAGAATTTTTTGTCATTTCTTTATACATTAAAGATTGTTCATCGCTTGAAAGACTGTTTGAATATCGGTTAGTTAAAGAAAGGTCGCCAATAATATAAAGTTCGCTAATAGTTTCTTCTGTTGTTTCTGCTGCACGACTTAGTGCTTTAGAAATTGAACTTGTTTCTGAACCAAAAAGCGTGTTTATTTCTTCTTCTGTTGTGTTTGTTGCGTTGTAGTAAAGTTGTGAATTGTTTTCTATATCAGATGTAGGAATTTTACATTCTGCTGTTGTGTATAAAAAGTATGGAAAAATTGCTGCAGTGGTTTTTGGAATTGATTTTGCTAAAGATTCGTCAGCAGTACCATTTTTAGATGGGATTAGCAAAATTGTTTCTAATTCGCTATTAGAGTTAGTTTTTGTAGAAGAATTATTGTTTTCTGTGTCATTTGAACAACCAACTACATAAAAAATGCTTGTAAAAGCAAATAATAAAAAAAGTTTTTTCATAATTTCTCCAAAAAATACGATATAGATTCCGATCTCAATTCGAAAAAAAGTACTTTATATTACCCCCCCCCAGTGATTTGTCAACGCGTGTGCAATTACTTGTGGTTACGAATAATTAAAATTTGAAATCCGACCTAATAAGTATTTGACGTAAGCAATATTGTCGATTATAATCGATAAATAGTTATTATTTTTGTCGTGTATAATAGACAAATTAAACGAGGCTGTATGGAACATGAAATTTTAAAACAGATTATTTATGATCAGCATGAGATTATTAAAAATTTTAAGATTATTCCTCGTAATTATAATTTTGATTTTAATGCTAACTATGTTCTTGTGGGCTTGCGACGAGCGGGAAAATCAACTTTGCTTTATAAAATCGTTCAAGATTTGATTGCTGATGGAGTTGATTGGAATCAAATTATCTATATTAATTTTGAAGATGAACGTCTGGAAGAATTTTCGCTTAAAGATTTTAATGATATTTTGTCTGTACAGAGCGAATTGAGCGATAAAAAAGGTTGGTTCTTTTTTGATGAGATTCAAAATATCGATGGATGGGAAAAATTTGCAAGGCGAATGGCAGATTCAAAGGAACATACTTTTATTACTGGAAGCAATGCGAAGATGCTTTCTGCAGAAATTGAAGAAAAATTAGGCGGGCGCTATATTTCAAAATATATAACGCCTTATAGCTTTAAAGAATTTTTAAATGCAAAGGGAATAGATTTCTCTGAAAAATCTATTTTAGGAACAAAAGGACGCGGTCATATAAAACGTTCGTTTGAAGAATTTTTTTATTATGGCGGTTTTCCAGAAACTCTTTCTTATAATGATAAGCGTGGTTATGTTTCGAGCATTTATCAGAAAATCTTGCTTGGTGATATTGCGAGCCATAATAATATCAGAAACACAATAGGTCTTAAGCTCTTGATGAAAAAAATTGCAGAAACTGTAAAGGATGAAGTTTCTTATTCAAATCTTTACAATATTTTAAAGACAATTGGAATAAAAATTAGCAAAGATGTTGTGATTGATTATATTGGCTATGCAAAAGAGGCATATTTAATTTTTGCTGTAAAAAATTATTTTTATAAATTTGTTGATAAAGAAACAACTCCTAAATATTATTGGAATGATAATGGCCTTTTAAATCTTTTTTTGAATAAAGAAGAACCCCGTCTGCTTGAAAATCTTGTAGCCATAAATCTAAAAAATAATTTTGACGAAATCTATTATTTGAAATCTCAAAAACTTGATGTTGATTTTTTTGTTCCTAAGACTGGAATAGTCATTCAAGTAGCCTTTTCTTTAAAAAATATTTCTGATGATAGAGAAACTAAAGCCTTAGTTCAAACTGCAAAAACTCTAAAAGAAGCAAAACGTTTTGTAATTATCACTTACGAAGAAGAAAAAGTTTTTGAACTTGATGGTGTGCAGATTGAAGTTATCCCAATTTGGAAGTGGCTTTTGAATATGCCAAAAAATTAAGTTTTTATTATATGAGTAGGGAAAGGCTTTTCCCTTAAAAATGAATTTACAAAAATCTAACAATTTTATTGCTTTAATTTTACAGAACAATTTTAGATTTATGGCAAATAGATTTTCATACGAAGGAGGTTTTGTTATGAAAATTAGTAGATTTGCAGTTGGAATTGTTGCTCTTTGTGCTTTTAGTTCGGTAAATTTGTGGGCTTGGGGAAGCAAAAAAATTAGAAATGATATTACGGTTATTTCGCGCGAGGCTGGTTCTGGAACTAGAGGTGCGTTTATTGAACTTTTTGGTGTTGAAGTAAAAAATGCGCAAGGCAAAAAAGTTGATATGACAACGGAAAATGCTGATATTACGAACAGCACGGAAGTTGTAATTACTTCGGTTTCGGGAAATCCTTCGTCTATTGGTTATATTTCGCTTGGTTCTTTAAATGATTCTGTAAAAGCGGTTGAAATTAATGGTGCAAAAGCAAGTGTTGAAAATATTAAAAACGGAACTTATAAGGTAAGTCGACCTTTTAATATTGTTACAAAGGAAAATATTTCTAGTGCGGCAGAAGAATTTATGAAATTTATTCTTTCTAGCGATGGTCAGGCGATTGTAGAAAAAAATGGATATATTTCTGCGGTAAAAAATTCTAGTTATTCTGTTGGCGTTACAAGCGGAAAAGTTAGCGTTGCGGGTTCTTCTTCGGTTTTTCCGGTTATGGAAAAACTTGCAGAAGCGTTTAAGGCTAAAAATCCTGGAATTGTAGTTGAAGTTTCGCAAAGCGATTCTACAACTGGCGTAAATAGCGCAATTCAAGGAGTTTGCGACATTGGAATGGCAAGCCGCGATTTAAAATCTAGCGAAAAAGGCGTTGTTGCAAGCAAAATTGCTATTGACGGCATTGCGGTTGTTGTAAATAAGAAAAATCCAGTTAGTTCGCTTTCTAGCGAGCAAGTTCGCAAAATATTTGTTGGCGAAATAACAAAGTGGAGCGAAGTAAGATAGATTGAATGTTTGAAAAGTTCAAAAACAATAAAAAATGTACGTAGGAAAATGGGCTACTTTGCAAAACATCTGCACAAGCGAATAATGCGAAAGCGAAAAGAAGGCGCGTAATGAAAGCGAAATATGAATCTACAATGAAAACTGTTTTTTTACTTGCGGCTGGCGTTAGCGTAGCGGCGGTTTTCTTGATTTGCATATTTATGTTTGCAAACGGAATTCCTGCAATGCACAAAATTGGATTTACAAACTTTATTTTTGGTCTTAAGTGGAAGCCAGAAATTGAAGAGTTTGGCATTTTTCCAATGATTGTGGGAAGCCTTATTGTTACTTTTGGTGCAATTTTGCTTGGAGTTCCGCTTGGCGTAATGACGGCAATTTTTATGGCGCGTTTTTGTCCTTCTAAAATTTATCCAGTGCTTCATCACGGAGTAAACTTGCTTGCAGGAATTCCTTCTGTTGTGTACGGATTTTTTGGATTAACGGCTATTGTTCCAATTATTCGCTCTTTATCGGGCGGAAGTGGAACAAGTATTTTAGCGGCTTCTATTGTTCTTGCAATTATGATTTTGCCTACGATTATAAGTGTTAGCGAAACTTCTTTAAGAGCGTTGCCTTCTATGTATTTTGAAGGTTCGCTTGCTTTAGGAGCGTGCAAGGAAAGATGCGTGTTTTTTGCGGAATTGCCTGCTGCAAAAAGCGGAATTATTGCGGGAATTATTCTTGGCGTAGGGCGCGCGATTGGCGAAACAATGGCGGTTATTATGGTTTGCGGGAATCAGGCAGTAATGCCACGCAGTCTTACAAAAGGAATTAGAACTTTAACGGCAAATATTGTTTTGGAAATGGGTTATGCGGCAGGACTTCACCGCGAAGCATTAATTGCAACTTCTGTAGTTCTGTTCTTTTTTATTTTGATTATAAACTTTGTTTTTATGATGGCGAAAAAAAAGCAATAAAAATGATTTTATATAGCAAATAACGATATGGAGAAATGTATGAATCAAACTAAGCAATCTGCTATTCTTAGGTTTTTATTAAGATTTTGTGCCGGAATTACTTTAGCAGTTATTTTTGGAATTGTCTTATACATTTTTTTTAAGGGATTAATTTACATAAAACCAGAACTTTTTTCGCTACATTATACAAGCGAAAATGCTTCTTTATTTCCTGCTTTAATAAATACGTTAATTGTTCTTGTAGTTTCGCTTTTAATGGCAGTTCCAGTTGGACTTGGCGCAGCAATTTATCTTTCTGAATATGCAAAATCTGGAAATGCCTTTGTAAAAATTATACGAATTACGGCAGAAACTCTTTCGGGAATTCCTTCTATTGTTTATGGACTTTTTGGTCTTTTGCTTTTTGTAACTGCATTAAAATGGCAATTTTCGCTACTTGCTGGTTGTTGCACACTTGCAATTATGATTTTGCCAATAATTATGCGAACAAGCGAAGAAGCACTTTTGTCTGTTCCAGAAACTTATCGCGAAGCAAGTTTTGGCCTTGGAGCAGGAAAACTTCGCACTATTTTTAAGATTGTGCTTCCAGCGGCAATTCCAGGAATTGTAAATGGAATTGTTTTAAGTTGCGGTCGAATTATTGGCGAAACAGCTGCTCTTTTGTACACAGCTGGAACAGTTGCTCATATTCCAAAAAACTTAATGGGAAGCGGAAGAACTTTGGCGGTTCATCTTTATTCTTTGTGGAGCGAAGGTTTGCGAACAGAACAAGCGTATGCAACGGCAGTTGTTTTAGTTTTGTTTGTGCTTTTGCTAAATTTTATTTCTGGCAAAATAGAAAAGAAAATTACACGAAATTAGAAATTTATAAAGGAATGAATATGGAACAGGAACAAAAAACAAAAATTTCTATTCAAAATTTTGATTTTTTTTATGGAAATTTTCAAGCGCTACATAACATAAATATGGAAATTCCAGAAAATAAAATTACAGCATTTATTGGCCCAAGCGGTTGTGGAAAATCTACTTTGCTAAAATCTTTAAACAGAATGAATGATATGGCAGAAGGTAGTCGCTATTCTGGCGAAATTTTTTTAGACAATAAAAATATTTTTGGCAACATTGATGTAAATCTTTTAAGAAAACGAGTTGGAATGGTTTTTCAAAAGCCAAATCCTTTTCCGATGAGCATTTACGAAAATATTGCGTACGGACCAAGAACTTTTGGAATTAAAACAAAGAGCGAACTTGACGAAATTATAGAAAAATCTTTGCGCGGAGCGGCAATTTGGGACGAAGTAAAAGATAGATTGAATAAAAATGCGTTAGGAATGAGTGGCGGTCAGCAACAAAGACTTTGCATTGCGCGCGCTTTGGCGGTAAATCCAGAAGTTCTTTTAATGGACGAACCAACAAGTGCGCTAGATCCAATTTCTACAGGAAAAATAGAAGATTTGTGTGATGAACTTCGCAAAACTTTAACAATTGTAATTGTTACGCATAATATGCAACAAGCCGCGCGAATTAGCGACAAAACAGCGTTTTTTCTTCTTGGCAAAGTTGTAGAATATGGCGAAACAGAGCAAATTTTTTCTACTCCTAAAGATAAAAAAACAGAAGAATACATAACTGGAAGATTTGGTTGATAGAGGAAAAATTATGCGAACAAAATTTGAAAATCAATTAAAAGAGCTAAATGATGATTTAATTTCGCTTGGCGCAGAATGTGAAGATTGCCTAACTTATGCAATGCAAGCGTTGGTAACTGGCGAAAAAGAAATGGTAGAAATGGCAATAGAAACTGAGCGCGAAACAGATACGAAACAACGTGAAATTCAAGCTCTTTGTATGCGCATTTTGCAACAACAACAACCAGTTGCAAGCGATTTGCGTGCTGTAAGTGCAGTTTTAAGAATGATTGTTGATTTAGAACGAATTGCCGACCAAGGTAGCGATATTGCAGAAATTTCGCGTCATATTGATTTTGAAAAAAACAAACACAATAAAAGTGTTGTAAAAATGGCGGATATTACAATAAAAATGCTAAGCGTAGCGGTTACATCGTTTGTAAATCGAGATGAAAATCTTGCAAAATCTGTAGAAAAAATGGACGACGAAGTAGACGAACTTTTTTATAAATCAAAAGTTGGACTTGTAGATTTAATGAGCGGTTCAAAAAAAATTTCGCGTGCCGACGCAGAACAAGCGCTAGAAGTTATGATGATTGCAAAATATTTTGAACGAATTGGCGACCACACCGTAAATATTGCAGAATCAGTTGTTTCTATGCTTAGCGGAAACGTTCTGCAATAACAAAAAGTTTTGCAATATGAGAAGAATTGAGTAAAATTTACACATTTGTAGCGAGTAATTTTTACACGTATGCAAAAATTACTCGAAATATTAGCGAAAAGCAGGCGTTATGGGCGGCGTTTGAGCCCATAGGGTGGGGTAGACGAAAACCGAAGGTTTGAGGCGTAGGGCGGGGCTCCGCCCTTCTAGATGGCCAAAAATATGTTGTTGTACACCAGCGAACACGGAAGTCAATCTAAACTTGGCACGGTTCTTGCATAATAATTAGTGAAAGTTAAAAAACTTTCGGATTAAATTGAAAATAATTAAAATGCTGTAGGAGGCACGACTATGATGAACGAACTTTCTTTATTAGATTCACTTTTTAATGGATTGAATGCTGGTTATTGCGGAAATTATAACACAAGTTATGTTCCTAAAGTTGACATAAAACAAGAAAAAAATGCTTATAATTTGGAAATGGATTTGCCGGGTCGCGCAGAAAACGATATTGATGTTCAGGTTGATAAAGATGTTTTGACAATTTCTTCTAAAAAAGAAGAAAAAGTTGAAGAAAAATCTGAAGATGCAAAAAATACTAAATCTGACAAAAAAGAAAATAAAAACGAAAAAACAGAAAAAGCGGAAGAACCGAAATGGTTGCTTCGTGAACGCACAGTTTCTGAATTTAGCCGAAGTTTTTCTTTGCCAGAAGATGCAGATTGCGAAAACATTTCTGCTTCGTTTAAGAATGGCGTTTTGAATGTTTCTATTCCACGCAAAGCTCCAAAAGAAGCAAAAAGAATAGCAATTAAAGCGGCATAAGCGAAAATATAGAGATATTCGGGTTAAACCCGAATATGACACGCGTAGCAAAAAGAATGTTACACACGAGAAAACCTTGCAAGTTGTTTTACTTACAAGGTTTTTTTATTATATTTAAATAGTAGGAACTTTAAGTGATTTTAAGGAACGAATATGGAAAAATTTAGTTATAAACCAACTGGTGTTTGTGCGCGCCAAATAGATTTTTCTTTGGAAGATGGAAAATTGCACAACGTTCAGTTTTTTGGCGGATGCCCGGGAAACACAAAAGCAGTTGCAAAACTTTTAGAAGGAATGGACGCAAAACGTGCAGTTGAAATTTTAAAAGGAAATTTGTGCGGAAACAAAGGAACTTCGTGCGCAGATCAGTTGGCTATTGCAGTTGAACAAAGAATAAAGTAAATTTGATTTATGGATTTTCGCATCAAGTGCGAAAATGACAGTGATTTTTATGGATTTTGATTTTATTCGCAAAGTAATTCCTCTTTACGTAGACGCGGCGTGGCTTACGCTTCGTCTTTCGATAATTGGAATTTTATTGTCCGTTTTAGTTGGACTTATTTGCGCTTTAATAAAATATTACAAAATTCCAGTTTTGCGGCAAATTACAAGCGTTTATATTGAATTTTCACGCAACACGCCGCTTTTAATTCAGCTTTTCTTTTTATATTTTGCTTTTCCGCGAATGGGAATAAAACTTTCTTCTACTCAATGTGCAATTATTGGGCTAACTTTTTTGGGCGGCTCTTATATGGAAGAAACGTTCCGCTCGGCTTTGGAAAGCGTTTCTAAAATTCAGATTGAAAGCGCAGAATGTATTGGACTTACAAAAAGGCAGATTACGCAATATGTAATTTTGCCGCAGGCAATTAGCGTTTCTATTCCGGGATTTTGCGCAAACATTATGTTTTTGATTAAGGAAACTTCGGTTTTTAGCGCGGTTGCTCTTGCAGATTTAATGTACGTTGCAAAAGATTTAATTGGCTTGTATTACAAAACCGACGAAGCGTTAACGTTGCTTTGCGTTTTTTATTTGATTTTGCTTTTGCCGATTTCTATAATTGCTTCGATTGCAGAAAGGAGATTGCGTTATGCACAGTTCGGAAACTCTTGAAGCAATTAAAACTGCATTTAGCGTTCTTGGAATGGGAAACAATTTTTTGCGACTTTTAGGCGGATTGTGGACAACCGTTTGGATTGCGCTTGTTTCCGTTGCGTTTTCGTTAGTTCTTGGCTTTTTGTTCGGAATGTTAATGACCGTAAAAAATAAAGTTGTTCGCGCAATTTGTAAAATCTACTTGGAGTTTATGCGAATTATGCCGCAACTTGTTTTGCTTTTTGTTGCATATTACGGAGTTACGCGCGCTTTGGGAATTTCGCTTTCTGGCGAAGCGGCTTCTATTTTGGTTTTTACGCTTTGGGGAACAGCCGAAATGGGCGATTTGGTTCGCGGCGCATTAGAAAGTGTTCCGCAACATCAATATGATAGCGGAAAAGCACTTGGTCTTACAAACCGACAAGTTTTTTTCTATATAATAATTCCGCAAACTTTGCGTTCGCTAATTCCACTTAGTATGAACTTAATTACAAGAATGATAAAAACAACTTCGCTTGTAGTTTTTGTTGGCGTAATAGAAGTTGTAAAAATTGGTCAGCAAATTATAGAAGCAAATCGCTTAACAGTTCCAACGGCAAGCATCGCAGTTTATTTTGTAATTTTTATGATGTATTTTTTTGTTTGCTGGATTTTAAGTTTTGCGGCACGTCAAATAGAAAAGCGACAAAAAGCATAGAACTCGACACTTGGCCTAATAGATACAAAATAGTTTGAACTTATCTTTTTTATTCAAATCTGGTTATATAACAAAACGCTAAAAATTAGTAATTTGGTAATATCAAGTAGGCGTAGCGAAGCGGACACGCCGTGTAGAAGGGGTAGGACGCAACGAAGTGCGTCCGAGGGGAAGGCTTTCCCCGCCTTTATAAACTTGGAGGAAATATGAAATCGATTTATAAATTGTTGATTTTGCTTTGTGCGGTTTGTCTTTTTGGTTGTTCTAAAAAACAGTCGCTTAAGATTTATTCTATTATTCACGAAGAAGAAACAACTGCGCTTACAAACTTGTTTACAGAAAAAACTGGAATTCCGGTTTTGTTTTTGCGCGCTTCTACTGGCGAACTTGTAAACCGCGTTATTGCCGAAAAAGAAAATCCGCAGGCGGACGTGCTTTTGGGTGGAGCAAGAAATTATCATATTCAGGCAGACGAAGCGGGCGCGTTAGAAAGTTATCTTTCGCCAAATGCAAAAGGCGTTCCTTCTTACGCGCTTTCTAGCGACAACACTTGGACAGGATTTTGCGTTCTTTCGCTTGGAATTGGCGTAAACAAAACTAGATTTGCAGAAAAGTTTCCGGGCGTTGAATATCCAAAAACTTGGGACGATTTGGTAAATCCGCTTTTTAAGGGCGAGATTGTTCTTACAAATCCGGTTGCTTCTTCTACAGCGTATTTGTTTGTGCAAAATCAACTTCAGCGACTTGGTTGGGACGAAGGCTGGAAATATCTTTTGAATCTAGCGCCGCTTGTTGGTCAATTTCCGGATAGCGGAAGCGCACCTGCAAAACTTTTGGGAACTGGCGAATATTCTATTGGCGTTTCGTACTTGCACGCAATAGCAAAATATCAGTCAGACGGATTTGATTTAATTCCGATTGCGCCGCCAAAAACTGTTGGCGATGTTGACTGCATTGCGATTATGAAAAACACAAAAAACTTGGAAAGCGCAAAAAAGTTTGTTGATTTTATGCTTTCTAAAGAGGCGCAGGAACTTATGAGTTCTATTGATTTTACAGTTCCAGTAAATCCAGATGCGAAAGGTGCAAAAGGTTCAATTCCGGTAAGCGAACTTGATTTAATTGATTACGATTCTAAGTTGGCGGCCGAACAAAAAGAAGAAGTTCTTGCAATTTGGTCAAAGAATGTAAAATA
>CAZJOU010000040.1:10917-13603 GCA_964547685.1 uncultured Treponema sp.
AAATCTTTGCTTTTAACGTGGATTTTGGTAGTTGCGTTTTTTGCTATTTTCGTTTTGTTTCCTCTTTTTTGCGCGCTAATTTCGGTGCGTCCGCAAGATTTTAAAACCGTTTTTACGCAGCAAGTTTGGCACGACGCAATGAAAAACACTTTGCTTGAATGTGTTTCGTCTACAACTTTGTCTGTGCTAGTTGGCTACATTTTTGCGTATGCAGTTGTAAAAGCGGACATTCCTTTTAAGCGATTTTTTAGCGTTTTGCCAATTTTGCATTTAATGACTCCACCTTTTGTTGGTGGCTTAGCGTTTATTTTGCTTTTTGGTCGGCAAGGATTTATTACAAAGCGACTTTTGCATTTAAATATTTCGCTTTACGGATTTTGGGGACTTTTGATTGCACAAGTTCTTTGCTTTTTTCCAATGGCTTATTTAATTTGCGTTCAAACATTAAAAGGAATTAATACGAATTTGGAAAAAGCGGCACGAACTTTAGGAGCTGGAAACGCAAAAATCTTTTTTACAATAACGCTTCCGTTAAGTTTGCCGGGAATTATTTCTTCGTTTTTGTTTATTGCAGTTAGCGTTTTAAGCGATTTTGGAAATCCGCTGATTGTTGCAGGCAGATTTCGCGTTCTTGCAGTTGAAATTTACACGCAATTAACTGGCTGGCTAAAAGTTGGAACAAGTGTTGTTTTGGGAATTATTCTTGTAGTTCCAAGTGTTATTTTGTTTTTTTTGCAAAATAAGACAAGCGAAAAAATAGGAACGAAAGTTGCTTCGGTTGGAACGAAAAACACTTTTACTTTAGAAGATTCAAGTGATTTGGACTTTGCTAGTAAGAAAAATGTTAGTTTAGGAGCGAAAATTGCACTTACTTTGTTTGTTTCGTTCATTTCGCTTTTGATTTTTGCGCAAATTTTAGCGATTATTGCAGGAAGTTTTCAGGAACTTTGGGGAATTAAAACTGATTTTACAATGGCGCACATAAAAGCGGCTTTTTCGTACAAAACGGAACTGCGAAATTCCGTAGTTTTTGCATTAATTTCTGCAATTTTAAGCACATTGATTGCGTCGGTTTCTTCGTTTTTGGTTCATCGCACAAATGTTCCGCTAAAAAAGACGATTGACGTTTTTGCGCAACTTCCTTCGGCAATTCCTGGCACGTTACTAGGTCTTTCCATTTCGATTGCGGCAAACACTTTGCATTTTCGCGGTTCAGCGTTTTTAATAATTGTAGCGATGACGGTTGCGTTTTTGCCGTTTTCGTATCGCGCAGTTTCTAATTCGTACATTCAAATTAGCGAAACTTTGGACAACGGCGCGCGTTCGCTTGGAGCAAATCAAATGACAGTTTTTGCAACAATTATTGCGCCAATAGCGAAAGGCGGAATTTTTAGCGGATTTGTGTACGATTTTATTCGCGGCGTTGGAACTTTAAGCGCGGTAATTTTTTTGGTTTCGTTTACAACGCCGCTAACTTCAATAAGAATTATAAATTTAGCGGAACAAGGCGACTGGGGAAAATCTGCCGCACTTGCGCTTTTGCTAACAACAATTACGTTTGCAATTTTAGGACTTGCGGTTGTAATTTCGCGGTGGTTGAGCAAACGAACACGGTGGTTGAGCCTGTCGCCCGCTTGCGCACGGAGCGTAGCGAAGTAACCACGAGAAATACCACTTAAAAGAGATTCTGAATCAAGTTCAGAATGACGTTTAAGAAGGAGAAAAAAATGGCGTTTCTTTCTATAAATAATGTTTGTTTTTCGTACGGAAAAACTGAAGTTATAAAAAATTTTTCTCTTGATGTGGAAGAAGGTTCGTTTACAACTTTGCTTGGCGCAAGCGGTTCTGGAAAAACAACTTTGCTTCGTTTAATTAGTGGCTTTTTAGAACCAAACTCAGGAACAATAAAAATAAACGGCACTTTAATGAACGGCGTTTTGCCAAACAAGCGAAAAATTGGCTTTGTTTTCCAAGATTACGCGCTTTTTCCGCATTTAACAGTTGAACAAAATTTGCTTTACGGATTAAAGATAAAAAAAGAGCGATATTTGCAAAAAGATTGTCGGGATAGAAATTGTCATTGTCGGACTCGATCCGACAATCTTCTAAAAGAAGTAGATTCCCGTGTCAAACACGAGAATGACACGAATGTTGCGTTGGTTTACGAAACGGCGAAAAATCTTGGAATAGAAAATCTTTTGCATCGATTTCCGTCGGAACTTAGTGGCGGACAGCAACAGCGAGTTGCACTTGGTCGCGTTTTAGTGTTAAACCCAAAACTTTTGCTTATGGACGAACCGCTTTCTTCGCTAGACACAAATTTGCGAACAAAAGTTCGTGCGGAACTTAAAGAAATTCAGCAAAAATTAAAAATTACAACAATTTATGTAACGCACGACCAAGAAGAAGCATTAAGCCTTTCTGACAAAATTGCAGTTATGAACGACGGAAAACTTTTGCAATGCGGAACTCCGAAAGAAATTTATTTTTCGCCAGTTGACCGTTTTACCGCCGAATTAACAGGAAGCACAAATTTTATTAATGGCAAAATGATTCGCCCAGAATGGATTTCGATAAAAAAAGCGGATTGTAATAAATTTTGTCATTTCGAGAGCCTCAATGACCAAATTATTGGAATTGTAACCAAAGTTGAATTTTTAGGCGCGTTTACGCGTTACAAAGTTCA
>CAZJOU010000041.1:0-13590 GCA_964547685.1 uncultured Treponema sp.
CTAAATATCCAAATTAGCGTAACTGGAATTATTTTCGATAAATTCGCGGCGAGGTTCTACTTCTTCGCCCATGCAAACGCTAAAAATGTTGTCTGCGGCAATTGCGTCTGGAATTGTTACAACTCGCATATGTCGATGTGCTGGATCCATTGTTGTTTCCCAAAGTTGATTTCCGTCCATTTCACCAAGACCTTTGTAACGTTGGACATCTGCTTTGCTTCTGTCTGCACCAAGCGCATTTAATGCATCGTCGCGTTCCTGTTCGGAATAGCAATAAACTGGTTCTTTTTTGCCAAGTTGAACTTTAAAAAGTGGCGGCATTGCAAGATAAACGTAACCATTTTCTATTAATGCTGGCATATATCTAAAGAAGAACGTTAAAAGCAAAGTTCTAATATGAGAACCGTCAACATCGGCATCTGCCATAATTATTATTTTATGGTAGCGAAGTTTTTCTATATTAAAGTCTTTTCCAAATCCTGCACCAAGAGAAGCAATTACTGGTTCAAGTTTGTCGTTGTTCATTACTTTTTCTGGACGAACTTTTTCTACGTTCAACATTTTTCCCCAAAGTGGCAAAATTGCTTGCGTTTTTGGATCACGACCTTTCTTTGCAGAACCGCCAGCAGAATCTCCTTCGACAATGTAAACTTCACATTGAGCAGGATCTTTTAATGAACAGTCAGAAAGTTTTTCTGGAAGTCCAAATCCGTCGGACATTGTTTTTTTACGAGTTGCGTCTTTTGCTTTACGAGCAGCAATTCGCGCAGCTGCTTCTGCAAGTGCTTTTTCCAAAACAGCTTCCAAAACTTTTGGATTTTGTTCAAAAAAGATTGTAAGTTTTTCCTTTACTAAAGAATCTACAATTGTGCGAACTTCTGTGTTTCCAAGTTTTTCTTTTGTTTGTCCTTCAAATTCTGGTTCAGGAACTTTCATAGAAAGAACTGCAACAATTCCGGCACGAACATCGTCACCAGTAAGTTTTTCGTCCTTATCAATTCGTTTTTTAAGTTTTTCGTTTGCTTCCAACGCTTTGTTCAAAACGAATGTAAGCGCAGATTTAAATCCTTCTAGGTGAGTTCCGCCGTCGCGAGTATTAATGTCGTTTACGTAAGTGTTTATTTTTTCGTCAAAACCATCGTTGTATTGGAAAGCAAGTTCCGTAACAACATCGTCTTTTTCTCCAGTAATATAAATTGGCTCTGCTGGAAGATAAAACTTGCTGCGTTTTGCTTCGCTAATTTCTTTTACGTAATGAACAATTCCGCCTTCGTATTTAAGAATTTCTTCTTTTGGAGTTTCTAAACGTTCATCGCGAAAAACGATTGTAATTCCGCTATTTAAGAAAGCAAGTTCGCGAAGTCGATTCTTTAAAACATCATAATCGTGAACAGTTGTTTCTGTAAAAATTGTTGCGTCCGGCTTCCAACGAATCATTGTTCCGTGTTCATTTTCTGGGCAATCGCCAATAATTTCTACTTTCGTTTTTGGAACGCCACGAGCATAAGTTTGACGATAAATGTGTCCGTCGCGTTTAACAGTTGCTTCTAGCCAATCGGAAAGTGCATTTACACAAGAAACGCCAACTCCGTGCAAACCGCCAGAAACTTTGTACGAACCTTTATCAAATTTTCCGCCCGCATGAAGCCGCGTTAAAACAAGTTCCAACGCGCTAATATGTTCTGTTGGATGAATATCAACTGGAATTCCGCGTCCGTTATCTTCTACGCGAACAACATCATCTTTTTCCAAAGCAACAACAATTTTGTCGCAAAAACCAGCCATTGCTTCATCAATAGAATTATCAACTGTTTCATAAACAAGATGATGTAAACCACGCGGACCTGTTGAACCAATATACATTCCAGGTCTTTTACGAACCGCTTCAAGTCCTTTTAAAACTTGAATATTACTTGCACCGTAATCTGAAGACATTTAAACTTTTCCTTAAATTTTATATGATTTTTTCGAAGAAAAATATCCGGGAAAAAAGAATATTATAGAAATAAATTATTATAACTATACATTGATTGATTAAAAAAGTAAAGGCAGTTTATAATTAGAGAATATGAGCGAACAAAACTATAAAGAATTTTGGCAATTTGCATTAGATAAAATTCACGAAGAATATAAAAATATTGGACAAGAAAACGAATTTTTACTTTGGTATAAAATTGAATATATTGAAGATACTTTAGATACAATTACAGTTTCTGTTCCATCTGAATTTTTATGGGAAAGAATGATTTCTAAAGGAAATATTAAAAAAATTGAAAATAAAATTTGCGAAATTACTGGAAGAACAAAAATAACATTAATTCCAAAATTTAACGTTAAAAATGAAATTTCAACTTCGGAAAACAAAGAAACAAAAAATAATGAAAATTTAAAAGAATATTCAGAATCTAAATCAAAAGATAAAAAAGTTGAACAACCTAAAAAAGTTACTTATACAAATTCAACTTTAGATCCAAATTTTACTTTTGAAAATTTTGTTACTGGCGACGAAATTGGAAGCAAATTTGCATATAATGTTTGTTATGCTGCAGCGCAAAATCCTGGCGAAAAAGCAAATCCAATTCTTATTTATGGTGGCGTTGGACTTGGAAAAACGCATTTAATGCAAGCAATTGGAAACGAAATTCTTAAAAATTCAACTGAACCTAAAAAAATTTGTTTTATAAAAACAGAAAATTTTCTTAATGAATTTACAGATTCAATTATTAATAAAACTACAGAAAAATTTAAACGAAAATACAGAAATTTAGATGTTTTTTTATTAGATGACATTCATTTTTTAAACGGAAGAAAAGGTTTACAAGAAGAACTTTTTTATGTTTTTGAAGCATTACACAAAAGAAAAGCACAAATGGTTTACACTTGCGACCGTCCTTTAAATGAAATAGAAAATATGGCAGAAAGACTTGTTAGTCGTTTAGGAAGCGGAGTTTGTCTTGATCTTCATATTCCTAATTTTTATACAAGAAAAGCAATTCTTTATAAAAAACTAGAAAATAAAAACAAAGCTTTGCCAGAAGAAATTATTGATTTAATAGCAACAAAAGTAGAAACAAATATTAGAGATTTGGAAGCAGCTTTAAATACAATTCTTATGTACACAGAATTTGGAAATTCAAATGTTACTTTAGAATTTGCTCAACAAAAACTTTCTAATCTTTATTCAACACCAGGAACTGGAAATATTTCTATAAAAAATATTCAGGAAGTTGTTGCCGAAAATTACAATATTACAGTTTCAGAACTTAAAGGAAAAAAACGTGAAAAAAAATTTGTAGTTCCGCGATTTATTGCAGTTTATATTGCGCGCGAAATGACAGAATATTCTTTTACAGAAATAGGAAATGAATTTGGAGGTCGCGACCATTCTTCTATTATGCACGGATATAATAACATTGTAGAAAAAATACAATCAGATCAATCTTTGTTGCAAAAGATAAAAATTCTTATGGAAGAAGTAAAAAAATATACTAAATAATAATATTTAGTGTTAAAATGTTGTGGATAACTTGTTCATAATTGGTGAAATTCGTTAAAATTGTGGATAAGTTTATAAAATGTGAATTAACGTAACGTTTTTATAAACAAGTTAATTCTTTATAATACAATAAATAATAGAGTTTTGCACTTTAAACACTATTCTATTATTAAATTTACTAAATTTATAAATTTAATAAATTTTAACATAGGTGATTTCGATAAACTCAATCACCTTTCAAATTATAAAAAACATAGATTCTGAAATAAGTAGCCTACGGCGACCTTTGGTTCAGAATTATAAAAGGAGTTCTTAAATGAAATTTACATTTGACCGTGATGCAATGATGAAAGAAATTTCTATTGCTCAAGAAATTATTACAAATAAAAGTCCAATTTCTATTCTTTCTAATATTCTTTTAATAGCGAAAGATAATACATTAACAATAAAAGCATCAGATACTTCTGTAAATTTTATTACAAACATTCCAGTAGATGTTATAGAAGAAGGAAGTGCAACTATATTTTGTGATAAATTTAGCAATATTCTTTCTTCTCTTCCTTCTGGAGAAATTGAATTTGAACAACAAGATATAAAAGTTACTATAAAACCAACTTCTAAAAAAATTAAGTTTCAATTAAAAAGCATTGCTAGCGAAAAATTTGCAGAAATTCCAGAAGCAAAAGATGTTCCTTTCTTTGAAATGCCTTCTAAAGATTTAAAAGAAATGATTCAACATACAATTTTTTCTGTTTCTGACGATTCAAACCGCTATTTTATGACAGGCGTTTATTTTACAAAAAAAGAAAATAAATTTGTTATGGTTTCTACAGATGCAAGAAGACTTTCTTACGCAGAAAAAGATTTACCTGATGAAATAAATTTTGAATCTTCTATTGTTCCAACTAAAATTCTTAGATGTATTTTAAAAAATGCTCCAGAAGAAGGAAATATTCAACTTGCAATAATAGATAAACTTATATTTGTTCGTTTTGGAAGTTACGAATTTTCTTCTAAACTTTTAGATGGACAATTTCCTAACTACCAAAAAGTTATTCCAGAACATCAAAGTTTTTACTTTGGCGTAAATAAAGACGATTTAGAATCTGCTTTGCACCGCATAGAAATTATGATTGATAAAAAAGTTAATAGAGTTCTTTTTAGAATTGCTCCTGGAACATTAACTTTAACTTCGCCAGAATCGGAAATTGGAACTGCAGATGAAGAAATTCCTTGCGAATATAATGGCAACGAAATTACAATTGCTTTAAATAGTCGTTACGTTTCTGAACCTTTAAAAAACATTAGTACAGAAAGAGTTGTTTTTGAATTTACAGAAGTTATGAAAGCAATTACATTACGCCCAGAACCAAGCGCAGATTTCTTTCATATAATTATGCCAATGAATTTAAATGGCTAATAATTAAGAATAAATGCCGTTTCTTTCTGTTTCATTATTTAATTTTCGCAATTTAAAGAATGATAAAATAGATTTATCTTCTAAAGAAGTCTATTTTGTTGGAGAAAACGGACAAGGAAAAAGCAATCTTTTAGAATCTTTATATTATTCTGCTTATGGTTCTTCTTTTAGAACGCATATAGATTCGCAAATTATAAAAGAAGGCGAACAAAATTTTTCTGTTAATTCTTTATATACTAACGAAAAAGAAAATACTCAAAATATTAAAATAGTTTACGATAAAGGCAAAAAAGTAATAGAAAAAAATTTAAAGCGCATAAAAGACAGAAAAGAACTTATAAACACAATTCCTTGCGTAGTTTTTTGTCACGATGATATGCGTTTTGCTACCGGCGAACCAGAATTTAGACGTTTTTTTTTAGATCAATCTTTAACAATGTACGACATTCTTTACATTGATAATTTACGCAATTACAGAAAAATCTTAAAAACAAGAAATTTGCTATTAAAAGAAAAAAAGTACGAAATGTTAGATATTTACGATTTTCAGCTTGCGCAAAAAGGACTAGAAGTTCAATTAAAGCGAAAAAATCTTGTTTTTCAGTTTAACGAAATTTTTGGAAAACTTTACGAAGAAATTTCTGGAATAGAAAACGTAACTATTTCTTATATTCCAAGTTGGAAAGAAATAAAACAAGACGTAGGAACAAAATTTCCTACTGTAAATGATGTTTTAGAAGTTCTAAAAAATAAAAGAGATCAAGATAAAATTATGGAAACAACACTTTCTGGTCCACATCGCGATAAAATAATTTTTGTAAAGGACGGAAAACAATTTGTTCCAACTGCTTCTACAGGACAATGCAGATTAATTTCTTTGCTTTTAAGAGTTGCTCAATCTGTTTATTATACAAGAATTACAGGAATTAAACCTGTTCTTTTAATGGACGACGTAATGTTGGAATTAGATCCAGAAAAAAGACAAAAAATAACTTCGCTACTTCCAGAATATGATCAACTTTTTTGTACTTTTTTGCCCGGCGAACCTTACGAACATTATATGAAAGAAAAAACAAAGGTTTACAAAATAAAAAATGGAGAATGGTATGAATAACGAAATAATTAATTGTGCCGAAATGGTAGAAAAAACATTTTCCAGTATTGAAAAATCTACATTAGAAAAAAATAATAAATTTTATTCTTCTTGGAAAACGGTTGTAACAAAAATTAGCAGAGCAGGAGATTCAAATTTTGGGCAAAAATTGTATGACCACAGTTCTATTGTAAATGTAAAAAACGGAATTCTTTTAGTAGAAACAGATCATCCTGGTTGGTCGCAAATGATGCAATTTTATACAAAATTTATTTTAAAAGGGCTAAAAATGTATATTCCCGAAATGCAAATAGATAGCATTGCATTTAGAGTTAGGGGAAGTAATTTTAATTTAGCAAAAGTTGATTATGATTCAGAATTAAAAAAAGAAAATGAAAAAAAATATAAGCAATTAGAAAAAGATATTAAAATTGCAGAAAAATATGAAAAATCTTTTAAAAAAATTGAAAATAACGAAAACAATCTTCCAGAAAATATTGTTTCTGCATTTGATAGAATTAAGAAAAGTATGTTGACCAAAAATAAAAATAATTGATATACTATTTTACTATATTTTAGATATTTTATAATTCGCATAAAATATACGGATTTTATTTATAAAGAAGGAGCATTGTACTTATGTTACGTACATATCAACCAAGTAAAGTAAAACGCAATAGAAAATTTGGTTTTAGAGCTAGAATGGCAACTAAAGGCGGAAGAAAAGTTCTTGCACGCCGAAGAGCAAAGGGCAGAGCAAAACTTACAGTTTCTGACGAAAAAAAGCCATATTAATTTAAAATAGGGATGGAAACAGAGTTAGTAAAAACAGGATTTTTTAGTCGATATGAAAGAATAAAAAATCCTAAAGATTTTAAAACACTGTTTAAAGAAGGAAATAGAACTAGTGTTTCTGGTGCAAAACTTTTTTATAAAAAGAATGGAACAGAAATTAATAGAGTTGGATTTCCTTTGCCTCGCGGCTATGGAAACGCCGTAGAAAGAAATTTATCAAAACGTTATAGTCGCGAAGCTTACCGTTTATTAAAAACACATCTGAACACCGGATATGATTTTTTATTACTCGTATATCCAGATAATAACTCGTTCAGCACGCGATGTGTTCAATTTCGTACATTGTTTCAAAAGGCAGGATTATTTAAAGAATGAAAAATTTTTTTAAAAAATTTTTCTGTTTTAGTATCCGATTTTATCAAAAATATATTTCGCCTTTGCACCCTCGTTGTTGCAGATTCACTCCATCGTGTTCTGAATACGCATTGGAAGCAATTCAAAAATATGGTTCTGGTAAAGGAACTTTTTTAGCAATTAAACGAATATTACGATGTAATCCATTTTGTAAAGGTGGTTACGATCCAGTTCCCTAAAATTTTTGGAGAATTCCATGAATAAAAACACAATTATTGCAATTGTTCTTTCTACTATTGTTGTTGTGGCTTCTATTATCTTGCAAGCAAGATTTATGCCTAAAACTCCTGCAAAACCAGTAAATAATACAGAAGAAACAGCTTCTGTAGAAGAAAATGTTTCTGAAAATTCTGCAAAAGAAATTAGCGATTTTAAAATAGAAACACAAAACGAAACATTAGAAGAAAAAGAAATTACTGTAAAAACAGAAAAAACAGAAATTGTTCTTACGAATAAAGGTGGAGACATAATTAGTTACAAACTTTTAGACCATATTGACACAGATACAAAAGAAGGTGTTCAAATGGTTGATAATGTTTCTGAATTTAATAGAGCGTGTGCCGTTGCTTTAAGCGCAAATTATAGCGCAAAAATAGTAAACGATATTTTTAATTTTTCTAAGCCAAACGAAAAAACTTATCTTTTTACAAAAGATTTTGTTGTTACAGATAAAGATGGAAATTCTCATAATGTAACATTTGGAAAAAGATATACTTTTGAAAACGATTATATGTTTAAATTAGAAATTCTTTTTCATTCAGATGATGAAACAGAATTTGTTTATACTTTAAGAACTTCGCCACAAATTGGTCCGCATTTTAATCCAAAACTTAATCGTTACGAAAATAGACAGTTTATTTCTTATAACGGAAACAAAGCAAAACGCCAAGTTATTGGAAGTAAACCAGAAATTAAAATGTATAACAAAGATTATGTTTGGAACGGAATTGGTGGCAAATATTTTGAAGAAATTGTAATTCCAGAAAATGCAACTTTAATGGATTATTCTTATTATTCAAATATTGTAGAAGTTAATAATTACGCAAATGCGCAGGCGATTCTTGTTAGAAAACCTGTAAAGTCAACAGATGTAAAAGATACATATTATATGTACTTTGGTCCGCGAAACGACAAAGATTTAAAAATTTACAATGTTGCAGAAAAAAATGTTTGGGGCTTAAGTGGTTTACGACTTTCAGAAAGCTTAAATTCTAGCGGTTGGCTTGGCTGGTTAGAAACAATTCTTAAATGGATTATGGAAGTTATTAATAAAGTTGTTCATAACTGGGGAGTTTCTATTATTATTATGACAATTTTAATTAAATTGGCAATGTTTCCATTTACGCGAAAACAGTCTATGTCTACGCTAAAAATGCAAGAAATTCAGCCAAAAGTTCAGGCTATTCAAACGAAATATCAAAATAATCCGCAAAAAATGCAGGAAGAAATGGCAAAAGTTTACAAAGAAGTTGGTTATAATCCAATGAGTGGTTGTTTGCCATTAATTATTCAGTTCCTTATTTTGTGGTCAATGTACAATTTGTTCAATAATTATTTTGAATTCCGCGGTTCTAGTTTTATTCCGCATTGGATAGAAGACCTTTCTTCTGGCGATAGCGTTTATACATTTAAGTTTAATATTCCATTCTTTGGAAATCATTTAAGAATTTTGCCGTTTATTTATTTGGCTTCGCAGCTTTTCTTTGGAAAAATTACAAATATGGGCGGAACTGCAAACGCAAGTTCAACTCAGGCGCAAATGAAATTTATGATGTACGGAATGCCAATTTTGTTCTTTGTTTTATTTTATAATGCTCCTTCTGGATTGTTGCTTTATTGGACAGTTAGTAACCTTTTCCAAATGGGTCAGCAAATTATTATAAATAAATCTATGAAAGCAAAACAGGCAGAACTTGCAAATAAGAAAAATAAAAAATAGAGGAAAAATAAATGACTTACGAATTCGAAGGAAAAACAGAAAAAGAAGCGATTGAAATTGCTGCAAATGAACTTGGACTTCAACGAGATCAGTTTGATGTAGAAATTTTGGAATCGCAGAAAAAAACTCTTTTTAAAAATGGTTATGTAAAAATTTGTGTTCATACTTTAGATGATGCACAACCTTCTACTTTAAGCGAAAGTGGTTCTTCATTTTCTGCAGCAAATAAAGTTGCAACAAATCCAATTCCACAAGGCGAATTTGAAGAAAAAATGATTGATTTCGTAAAAACATTAATAGAAAAAATGGGTTACGAAGCAAAAGTTGAAGTTGTATTCCGCGAAGAAAAGAAACTTGGAATAAAACTTGAATCTGAAAATTCTTCAATTTTGATTGGACGCAAAGGCAAAAATCTAGATGCTTTGCAACTTTTGGCAAATATTTATGCTGGTCGGCTTGGACACGAAGAAATTCGCATAATTTTGGATACAGAAAATTACAGAATTCGCCGCGAAGAATCGTTGGTTCGCTTGGCTTACACAACAGCAGATAAAGTTCATCAAACTCATAAATCTATTTTGCTTGAACCAATGAATCCTTTTGAAAGAAGACTTATTCACACAACTTTAAACGATATTCCAGATATTGATACAAAATCTGAAGGCGACGGACTTTACAAACAAGTTCGCGTAATTTACAAAGGATTTGAACGTTAAAAAAGTAAAAAATGCGGTATTTGTAACTTTTTGCAAATATCGCTTTTTTTGTTATATTAGATTGCTTTGCTGCGCTATGCTCGCAATGACGAAGGTTTATGGCTTGTAATTATGGCGTGTTTGCAATTATGGCGAGGAAATAATGAAAAAAATTATTTTATTTGCAACTTGTTTTATTGTATTTGCTATTTCGCTTTTTGCTCAAAATGTAAAAGTTGAAGATTTAGTAAATCCTAATTATGTAGAAGAATTAAAAAAGAATGGAAAAATTACTTTAATTCATCCAAAAAAAGAAAATGTAATTGAATTAGTTCCAGAATGTCCTTATGCTGAACAAATAAAAACTGATTTAATTTGCAATTCTAAAAGTGGAGTTCCATTTTTAGCAGAATTTCTTTATTTAATTTCAAAATCTGATTTAACAGATGATGTTTCTAAAGTTAACGTAGAAAATATGTGTACAATTTTTCGTTCTATTAGCAAAATGGAAGGAATGACTTACATTCATAATGGCGGAAAAGAAGATGTTCTTTACGAAAAAGCGTATGCAGTTGCTTCTGCAGATTCTATGGAAAAAGTTCCAGACCCTTTAGAAGGACCAACAGACGGTTTAGTTGCGTATGGTTACCAAAAAGACCACACATTTGGAAACACAAAGTACAAATTAAACTATTATCAAAAAGATAATGTAATTTTTGCAACATTTTTAAATGTAATTCCAATGAGCAAATTAGGAATTAAAGCGGTTATGCCAGAACATCTTAGAACAAGCATTCTTTCTATTGATTTAGGAGATTCTTTGCTTTTATATATTTCGGCAGATGTTTCTTCTAAAAATATAATGGGAATTCGCGGTCAAATAGAAGATTCTATGACTGTTCGAATGGACGCAATTTACAGATGGTTTATGAAACAATTTAAATAGGAGAATCTGTATGAACGCAAAAAAAGTATTTATGGCAACCGTTTTTGGTTTGTCTATTTTAATGAATGGAGCATGTAGCTCTAAAGGAAAAGCAATGAGTGAAATTAAAGGAAAAGACGGATTATTTGCAATTATTGACACTTCTAAGGGCGAAATTGCGGTTGAATTATATTATAAAGATGCGCCTTTAACGGTTTGCAACTTTGTTGGTTTAGCAGAAGGAACTTTGGACGCTGCAAATGGCAAACCTTTTTATAATGGATTAAAATTTCATCGCGTAATAAAAGATTTTATGATTCAAGGTGGCGACCCACGTGGAAACGGAACTGGCGGACCTGGTTATAAATTTGCGGATGAAGAAGTTCCTTATAAATTTGATAAACCTGGTTATTTAGCAATGGCAAATGCTGGTGCAAATACAAATGGTTCGCAATTTTTTATTACGCACGTAGAAACTCCGTGGCTTAACGGCAAACACACAATTTTTGGTCACGTTGTAACAAATGATGACCAAACGGTTGTTAACGCAGTTGCACAGGGCGACGAAATTAAATCTATTACAATTGTTAGAAACGGCGATGAAGCTCAAGAGTTTAAGGCAACTCAAGAAGCTTGGGACGAATTAAACAAAGTTGCGATTGAAAAAGCAAACGCAGCAAAAGAAGCGCGATACGCTGCAAAAATTGCAGAAGTAGAAAAGAATTTTCCGGGATTTTCTAAAACTGTAGATGGAATTTATTATAAAACGACTAAGAGCGGTTCTGGCGCAAAGTGCGGAAAAGGTAAAAATGTAACAGTAGATTACAAAGGTTACCTTGTAGATGGAACTATTTTTGATGGTTCTAGCGGAATGGTTCAAGGTGGACACGAAGCATTAAGTTTTACAACTGGTGCTGGTCAAATGATTCCGGGATTTGATGAAATGGTTCAAGATATGACAAAAGGCGAAGTTAGAACTTTTGTTCTTCCACCAGATTTAGCTTATGGTGAACGTGGTTACCCGGGAGTTATTCCAGAAAGCGCATACATTGCTTTTGATGTAAGTTTGAATAAATTTTAATTAATGTAAGCATTTTTTGAAAAAAATGTCATTATTACACGAGTTTGCTATGCAATCTATAATAAGTAGATTATCGGGTCAAGCCCGATAATGACACGTTATTTAAGCTTAACAGACATATGTTATAACTTTATTCTAAAGACCTTTGAATTTCGTTCTGGAGTCCAAAGGTTTTTTCGTTCTTCTGGAAGGGAAGAAACTTTGTCTGGTTTAAAACCAATTTGTTCAAACCAGTCGGAAGTTTGAGTTGTAAGAATAAAGACGCTAGAAAGATTATTGTTTTTTGCGCGCTGAATAAGATAGTCTATAATTTTTGGACCAATTCCTAAATTAGAAAAAGATTCGTCTACGGCAAGACCTGCAATTTCTGCTTGTTTTTTGTCGTAAATATGTAGCGAAGCAGTTGCGCGAATTCCGCCATCGATTTCGTAAACTACGTAGTCGGAAAGACGAGCGTTTAAGTCGCTTTCTGTTCGTGGCAAAAGAATTTTTTTCTGAATAAATGGATTCATAACGGAAAGTACGGACGGAATATCTGTTTGCGTCATTGGGCGCAAATGTCCGTAGTTTTGCGAATAAATCATTGTTCCAGAGCCTAAGTCGCTAAAAATTTCGCACGGAATTGCGCCGTTTTGCGAACCGTTTAAAATGTGTGCGCGCGAAACTCCGTTTTTGCAAGCATTTTCCGAAGTTTTTAATAGCGAAATTATTTTTTTGTTTTCGTTTTCGCTATTTAATTTTATAAAATCTTCTAGTTCTACTAAATCCATTGCGGGAACGTTTCCTTCGCTAGAAATTCCAATGTTTTTTGGGACGTTAAAATTTTTGCTAGAAATTGTTCCGTTTTTTACTAAGAAGAAAAGTTTATCGGCTTTTAAATTTGTGGCAACAGATTCTGCAAGTTTTATAGAAGAAATATTGTAAGGTTTTCCTACGCTACTCCATCCAATGCACGGAAAAATTGGAATGAATCCGTTTTCCAAAGTATTTTGAATTGCTTCTGTTTGAATTTTATCTATTTCGCCGGCTGTTACAAAATCTATTCCGTTTATTACGCCTTTTGCGCGCGCGCGAACCCAGTTTCCAATTGTTGCTGTTATATGATTTGCGGCTAAACTTGTCATAACAACGTTTGAAATATCAAATGCGGCCATTTTTATTAAATTAATGCCTTTTTCGTTTGTTATGCGAATTTCGTTTTCGTACGTCCATTTTATTCTAGAAGTTTTTAAAACTTGGTCTATACGTTTTTTTGCGCCAGGAACGATTGCAACTTTTATTCCAGCTTGATGTAATAGCGCAATATCGCGAATGTGGCTAGAAAATAAAGGAGAATCTATAACTTCGTCGTCTAGGTAAATTACAACTGTTGCATTCTGAAACTTTTGAATGTAGCGAATTACGTCGCGAATTTGTTCTGCCTTTTTTTCTGTTTTGTTCTGCATAGAATTATTATACAGTTTTGATTGTTTGCGGTTCAAGTCAATACGGTTGTGTGATTACTATTTTGAGTTGTGATTTCGATACTTCGACGTGGCTCAGTAACCACAGGCTTAATTACCTTAGTAGTGTCATTAATTACTGTTGCGTTTGCTATTCGTGCTTTTTCTGTGTTTTGTTTGCTAAAAACGCAACCACAATATTGTTGGCGATAAAGTCCGTATTCTTTGGAAAGTTCAAGACTTCGCTTAAATCCGCCTTTTTTCTTAAAGTCGGACGGAAGCCATTTGGG
>CAZJOU010000042.1:0-3893 GCA_964547685.1 uncultured Treponema sp.
GTATCTACCTGTTATAGATTGTCGGGTCTAGCCCGACAATGACATATTTTTCAAAAATCTACACTTTTAAAAGATAGAAATAATGTTATATAAAAGTCAATAAATTTTTTGTAAATTTTTGAAAATATAACGAAATTTCGCAACTTGACAAATCTAACAATTCTGTTAGACTTATTTATATATGAATGACAAAATTTAAAAAAATGTCATTTTAGAATTTTTACGAGGTTGATTATGGCTAAAAAATTTGCTTTTCTATTTCCTGGACAAGGTGCGCAAGAACCTGGAATGTTAAAAGATATTTGCGATGCTTTTCCAGAAGCAAAAAAAGTTGTTGACGATATTTCTAAAATTACTGGCGTAGATATGACTAAGCTTATGTGGGAATCTGAAAAAGATGTTCTTAGCCGTTCTGATAATAGCCAATTAGCAATTACAACTGCTTCTTTGGCAACAATGAAAGTTTTGGAAGGTAAAGGAATTGTTCCTTCTGCTTCTATGGGATTTAGTCTTGGCGAATTTCCTGCTTTGTACGCTGCTGGCGTTCTTTCTTTTGAAGATGTTGTAAAAGTTGTTCAGAAACGTGGCAAAATTATGCAAAAGGTTTGCGAAGACATTGCTTCTGAAAATGCCGGTCATGCGCCTGGAATGAGTGCTATTCTTGGACTTCCACCAGAAAAAGTTCAAGAAATTGCAAAAACAATTTCAAATGTTTATGCAGCAAACTTAAATAGTGTAAAACAAACTGTAATTTCTGGAACTTTTGATGGACTTGCTGCTGCGGAAAAGGCATTTACAGAAGCGGGAGCGCGCCGTTGCGTTCGCTTAGCTGTTGCTGGTCCGTTCCATTCGCCACTTATGCAAAAAGCCGCAGATGAATTTGAAAAAGCAATAGCAGATGTTACTTTTAATGATCCAAAAATTGAATTGTTTAGCAATGTTACTGGTAAAAAAGCAACTAGTGGCGCAGAAATTAAAAAGAACGCTGTTTTGCACCTTACAAATCCAGTTCGTTGGACAGACGAAGAAGCAGTTTTAGGTTCAATTTTAACTGATGATTGGAAAGTTTTGGAAGTTGGACCAGGAAGAGTTTTGTCTGGACTTTGGGCAAAAACAGAATTTGGCGAAAAATTCCCAGTTCCGTCTATTAATACAGTCGAAACTATAAACGAATTGTAAGTTGTAATTTTGGAGTAAAAATGTTAAAAGGCAAAAAAGCGCTTGTTACTGGTTCTAGTCGTGGAATTGGACGCAAAATTGTAGAAGTTTTTTTAGCAAACGGTGCAGAAGTTTGGGGACTTTGTTCAAAACCATCTGCTGCAAAAAGTGAACTTGAAGCTTTTGCTAACGAAAAAGGCACTAAGTTCCACGAAATTTGTGCAAATGTTGGAAATGCAGAAGAACTTTCTAGCGTTGTAAAAGCGGCTTTGCTAGAAGCAGAAAATTTTGATATTCTTGTTAATAACGCAGGCATTACACGCGATGGTCTTTCGTTTAGAATGAAAATGGAAGACTGGCAAAACGTATTAAACGTAAACCTTACTGGAGCGTTTGTTGTTACGCAAATTGTTTCTAACGCTATGTTGCGCGCTCGCTCTGGTTCTATTATTAATATGAGTTCTATTGTTGGTTTGCATGGACAAGGCGGACAAGTTAATTACGCTGCTTCTAAGGGCGGTTTAATTGCATATAGCAAATCGCTTGCAAAAGAAGTTGGCGCGCGTGGAATTCGCGTAAATTGTATTGCTCCTGGTTTTGTAGAAACAGATATGACTGCGGTTCTAAAAGAAGATTTAAAAAAATCTATGATTGACGCAGTTCCGCTAAAAAGAGCGGGAAAACCAGAAGACATTGCGAATGCGGCTTTGTTTTTAGCAAGCGATTTAAGCACTTATATTACTGGCCAAGTTATTGGTGTAGACGGTGGCTTAGGCGCATAATCTGTATAAAAATCGCAAACAGGATGTTTGCGAAAAGTGCTTGAATACGCGCAGCGTACTACTTGTAGCCACGAAGTGATGAAATGAA
The DNA here is from genome assembly GCA_964547685.1 of uncultured Treponema sp. Taxonomy (GTDB): domain Bacteria; phylum Spirochaetota; class Spirochaetia; order Treponematales; family Treponemataceae; genus Treponema_D. The sequence goes on from CAZJOU010000042.1 coordinate 2,029, forward strand.
AAAAAAATGATAGGATGTCATTTTTTTTTCTAAGGAACATAAAGAAAGAAACTTCGTTCAAATATATATAATATATATAAATATGAGGATTTTAAAATGGCAAAACGTAGAGTTGTAATTACTGGATTGGGTGCGATTACTCCGCTTGGAAATTCTGTTCAGGAATTTTGGAATGGTCTTAAAGCCGGAAAAAGCGGAATTGGACCAATTACTCATTTTGATGCGTCGATTAATAAAGTTCATTATGCGGCAGAAGTTAAAGACTTTGATGCTGGCAAATATATGGATCCAAAAGAAGCTAGAAAAATGGCTAGATTTACGCAATATGCTGTTGCGGCGGCTAAACAAGCTTTGGAAGATTCGAATCTTTTGGGAAATGCAGAAGTTTTAGACGAAACTGGTTGTATTCTTGGCGTTGGAATTGGCGGATTTGAAGTTACAGAAGCGTCTGCAAAGGGTTATTTTAATTCTGGTTGTACGCGTACTGCGCCTATGACAATTCCTGAACTTATTCCAAACGAAGCGGGCGGAAATATTGCTATGCAGTTTGGTTGCCACGGACCTGTTCAGGCGGTTTCTACGGCTTGTTCTTCTGGAACGGACGCTATGGGCGTTGCTTTTGATATGGTTCGTTCTGGTCGCTTAGATGTTTGTTTAACTGGTGGCGCGGAATCTACAATTAATGGTTATGCTATTGTTGCTTTTGAAGTTTTGCACGCTCTTTCTACTGGTTTTGATGATGATCCTACAAAGGCTAGCCGACCTTTTGATAAAAAGCGAAATGGTTTTGTTATGGGCGAAGGTTCTGGCGTTTTGGTTTTTGAAGAGTATGAACACGCAAAGGCTCGTGGAGCAAAAATTTATGCGGAAGTTGCGGGTTATGGTGCTTCTTGCGATGGTTATCACTTAACTTCGCCAAATCCAGATGGAATTTGTGGTTCTAAATGTATGACTAGAGCGTTAAAAGATGCGGGAATGGATCCTAGCGAAATTCAGTATTACAATGCGCACGGAACTTCTACGCACATTAACGATCCTAGCGAAACTAAAATGATTAAAATTGCTTTTGGAGAAGAAAATGCTAGAAAATTAAAGATTTCTTCTACAAAATCTATGCATGGACATTGTTTGGGCGCAACTGGCGCAATAGAAGCGATTGCATGTATTGAAGCAATAAATAATAGTTTTGTTCCTCCAACAATTAATCTTGAAGAACAAGATGTTGAAGGCGGTTGCGACCTTGATTATGTTCCAAATAAGGGAATTGAAATGAATGTTGACGCTGCTATGAGCGCAACTTTTGGTTTTGGCGGACACAACGGCGCAATTATTTTGAAAAAAATTAAGGATTAAGGTGGAAGTTGAAAAATGGCTTTGACTACTGATATAAAATCGCTTTTGCCGCATAGAGAACCTTTTTTGTTTGTTGATGCAATTATTAGTGCTGACGAAAAGGGCGCGGTTTGCGAACATACTTTTACTGAAAATGAATTTTTCTTTAAGGGACATTTTCCTGAATATCCGGTTGTGCCTGGTGTTATTCTTTGCGAAACGATGGCACAGGCTGGTGGTGCGGCTTTGCGCTATTTGGGAATTGTTCCGGGAAACAGTTTATTCTTTTTTGCTACTTTGGATAAAGTTAAGTTTAGAAATCAGGTGCGCCCGGGCGATAAAGCGCGAATGGAAATTACTTTTTTGCGAAACAGCGCAAAAATGATAAAACAAGCCGGCAAACTTTACGTTGGCGACACTCTTTGCTGCGAGGCCGAGTGGATGTGTCTAGTTGGCTCCGCTGATAAGCGGGCCGACGTGTAAGATAATTTCCTTGCACACGACGCCGAAGGCGTTATGTGTTTGGTAGGATC
>CAZJOU010000042.1:3993-6141 GCA_964547685.1 uncultured Treponema sp.
TTTGTCATTGCGAGCGAAGCGTGGCAATCTAAAATAGCGGTAGTTTTGCTATGGTGGATTGCCACGCCTACGCTCGCAATGACGGTGATTACACAAACAATGCCAAAAGGTGTCGTTTTTTTAGTTTTTGTTGCTACTGTTCCAACGTTTTTAAATCGTATGGTGTTTCCTGATAAACGTAATAGTTTATCCAGTTGCTAAAAAATAGGTGAGCGGTACTTCGCCAAGTTGAAATTGGAAACTTAGAACTGTCGTTTTGCGGAAAGTAGTGTTTTGGTAATTCTATTGGCAAATTTTTATTTTTGTCGCGCCAATATTCGTTTGCAAGCGTGTTTGCGTCGTATTCTAAGTGTCCTGTCATAAAAATTTCGCGGTCGTTATTAGATTTTATAAGCGTTACGCCCGCTTCGTCTGATTTTGCTAAAATTGTAAGTTCTGGGCGCGCAATAACGTCTTCTTCTTTTATTGTTGTGTGGCGACTTTGCGGAATAGGAAAAATGTCGTCGAATCCGCGAAGAAGTGAATCGTTTAATGTTGTGCGCGTGTTTGGAAAAATGCCAAAAAGTTTTTGTGGAAGCGAAATTTTTTGAATGTTATGTAAATGATAAAGGCCAGCAAATGCGCCCCAACACAAATATAAAGTTGAAAATACATTAGTTTTTGCGTAATCCATTATTTTGCAAAGTTCGCTCCAATAGTCAACTTGTTCAAAAGGAAGTTGTTCTACAGGCGCGCCGGTTATAATCATTCCGTCGTAACGATTTTTAAAAATTTCGCTGGACGGAATGTAATATTTTTCTAGATATTCTTTTCCTGTGTGTTTGTATGTGTGATGTTCCATTCTAATAAGCGAAATTTCTATTTGTAGCGGAGTATTTCCTAAAAGGCGCAAAAGTTGAACTTCTGTAACTTCGCGGGTTGGCATAAGGTTTACGATTGCAACTTTTAGAGGGCGAATTTGCTGTGTTTCGGCCCGTTGCTCTGTCATAACGAAGATATTTTCTTGTTCAAGCGTATTTACGGCTGGTAAATCTGCATTTATTTTTATTGGCATTAAAAAGAAACCTCGAAGTTTACTGTTAATAATAGCAAAAAATATGTTGATTTGCTATACTTTTTAATATGTCAGAAAGAGATAATAGAAAAGCGGCTGTAAAAAAACTTAGGCTGTTAGCTTATGTTTCTAAGCTGAACATTAATTCTTTTAGAAAAAAAATAGAAGACGCTTTTTATACGCCAATTCTTCCGAATAGTGTAGAACGCACAGAACATAATTATGGTGGAGTTATTTGCGACGTTCTTTCGCCGGAACTTTATTCTTCTAAGCGCGTTATGTTTTATATTCACGGCGGTTCTTTTGTTGGCGGTTCGCGCGCAAGTTACAGAGCGTTTTGTTCTATTTTAGCGAATAGAACTTTTAGTCGCGTTGTTGTTCCAGAATATAGACTTGCTCCAACTTATGCTTTTCCGTCTGCAATAGAAGATATACAAGCGGTTTTTCGCGCATTATTTACAGAAGAGCAAATTGCGCGTTCTTTAGATAGTTCTGTTGATGAAGATGGAAATAAACACGAAGAATTGCCAGAATTTATAATTGCAGCAGATGGAGCGGGCGCTTCTATTGCGATTGCGCTACTTTTAAATTTGCGCGAACGTTACAGAAAATGTATTAAAAAAGTTGTGTTGCTTTCTCCGTGGCTTAATTTAAGTCCGAATTCTGCGCTTTTTACGCAAAAAAAGGCGCAAGACGAAGTTATTTCTAAAGAAGTTTTGCAGCAAAGCGCAGATGTTTACACTTATACGTCTAATTTGGAAAATCCGCTAGTTTCGCCACTTTTAGCAAAACCTGAACAGTTGTTAGATTTTCCGCCAACTTATATTCAAGTTGGAGCAAAAGAAATTCTTGTTGAAGATGCAAAGGAATTTAATTCTGTTTTGCACGCTTGCAACGTAGAAAGTAAGTTAGATATTTTTCCAGATATGATGCATTTGTTTCAGTTGGCGGAAGGTTTGCTAGAAGCAAGTCACGAAGCGCTTTCTAAAATTGCGGCGCAAGTTTGCGGAAACGACGAAGAGTTTGAGCGTCAAACTTACGAAAATAAACCTAAACTTGAACAAAGTTTAAAGGCGGAAGCGTAAAACTAAAAA
>CAZJOU010000042.1:6241-9592 GCA_964547685.1 uncultured Treponema sp.
AATAGGCAAAAAATAATATGATTGAATTACTTTCTCCGGCTGGGAATGTTGAAAAACTTTATTACGCATACGCTTATGGTGCAGACGCTGCTTATATTGGGTTAAAGCGTTTTTCTTTGCGTGTAAAAGCCGACAATTTTTACGAAGATGAATATAAAAAAGTTATTGCGCTAAAAAATCAGTTTCCAGGTCGAAAACTTCATTGTGCGCTAAATATTTCTTTTCATAATCGCGATATAGATAATTTTTTGCAAAATATTGATTATTTTAAGGCTTATCCAATAGATGCGTTTATTGTTCAAGATATTGGGCTTGTTCCAATTTTGCAAAAATATTTTCCAGAAGCGGATTTGCACGTTAGTACGCAGGCAAGTTGTGTAAATCGCGAAGCAGTAAAAATGTATAAATCTATGGGATTTAAGCGCGTTGTTCTTGGTCGCGAAGTTACGTTAAAAGAAATTCGCGAAATAAAAGATGCTGTTCCAGATATCGAATTAGAAGCGTTTGCGCACGGAGCAATGTGCATTGCGTATGCGGGTCGCTGTTTAATGAGCGCGTATCTTACGGCAAGAAGTGCGCAAGCGGGCGCGTGTAGCCACACTTGTAGGTGGAATTTTAAGGTTTTAGCGGATGCTACGCAGTTAGCGACGAAAGACGCAAAACAGGGGGATTTCGCAACGACCGGCGCGGATTTTTCAAAACAAGCGGATTTCGCTATTCCGCCACGCGATGATGGACGCAACTATCCGACGGAAATTAAAAAATTAGCGGAATCTGGAACGCTTGCTTTAGAAGAAGAAAAGCGACCAGGCGAATATTTTCCTGTTTTTGAAGGCGACAATTTTACTGCAATTCTTTCTAGTAAAGATTTGCGAATGGTAGAACATCTTGCAGATATGAAAAAAGCCGGCGTTGATTCTATAAAAATAGAAGGCCGAATGAAAAGCGTTTATTACGTGGCTGTTGTAACGCGTGCGTACAGAAAAGCGTTAGACGCTTTAGAAGGAAAGATTACTAACGAACAAGCAAAACCTTTTATTGATGAGTTAGAAAACGTAAGCCACCGAGAAAGCGGAACTGGATTTTACTACAATCCTGCAGATGCGGACAAAACTGTAAGTGGCGCAACCGACAGTCGTTATATTCTTGCGGCGGAAGTTGGCGCAGAAATTGCAGGAAGCGAAGCGGAAGAAATTTTTAATGCGGGAAAAGATTTTAAGAGCGCAAAGCAAAAAGAATTAGACGAAATGCATCCAAAGGCGCGCGAAGCTCGCTTAAAAGATTACGAAATGCATCCAGAAAAAAATTCGCCAATAATTGAACAAAAAAAAGATTGGCATATTTACAAAATAATTCCTTTGAATATGATAAAATCTAATGACGAAATTGAATTTATTTCGCCAGATGTAGTTTCTAAAAAAGCGGAAAAAGGAACTTGGAATTTGGTAGATCCAGAAACTGGAACTTTGCGAACTTGGGTTTGCGATGGACATAATTGCGTTCTTTACACAAAAGAAATTCTACAAGAAGGAGCGTTAATTAGAATAGGAGATCCAGATTATGTTCCAGGCAAAATAAGAGATACAGGACGATAAATTTTGAATATATTTTTAAAAAAAACATGTATTGCAAATAGCATTGCAAAGCGATTTGTTTTTTTTGTAATTTTCTTTCTTCTTTTTAATTTTTTTGCCAACGCAGAAATTGTAAATTTTTATACTCCAACAAAAAAATGGAGCGTTACAAATGGGCTAAGTTTTGAAAACGGAGCAGATTTTGCGCCATTAACAAGTTCTGTTGACATTTCGCTTGCGCTAGATATGAACGAAATTAAAGCAAATATTGGAAATTCGTATAAAAGCGGGCAAACAGATGTTTCTACAAATGTAATTTATGCGCCAACTTTTTTTAATTGCTTTAATGCAGGCGCAGAAACAATTTTACATTTTGTTGACTACAAAGATGTTTTTGTTGAATTTGATTTTTTAACTGGAATTTATCTTTCGTATCATACTAAGAAAAAGTTTGATTGTATGGCAAATTTTTTGTATCACGGAAAAGCGGCGCGCATTTTTGCAATTCAAGACGAAGTTCCTTGGTTAAAAAACAATACAATCGCATTTAAAACAGAAGTTAATTTTCGCCCAATAGAAAAGTTAAATCTAAATTTTTCCGTATCTTCTTATTCTGCTTATAGATATATGCTTTTTCTTGCGCCGGATTTTTCTTTTTCGGCAGATTATAAATTTATAGATATGTTTTCTGTTGGAAGTCAAATAGAAATTCAATACATTGATATGTTTACTTTAAGTTCAAATTTGAATAGCATTGATTTAAGATTTTATTTAAGGTTGGAATTCTAATGAAAAAAAATGCTTTTATTAAAATCTGTCTTTTATTTTTTGGAATTTCCGCTTTTATTTTAGAATCTTGCAAATATTACGCTTATGGATTGGACGAATTTCTTTACAGAGATGATGAAATTAGAAATAGGTCAGAGGAACTTTTAGATTTGGATTCAGAAGAAGATGAAAATAATCGTGGCGCATACGAAGTTTTAAAATTGAACGAAGATTTTAGCGATTCCGATTTTGATTCTTACGAATTTCTTGTAATTACAGATGTTCATTTTGGTGGTGAAGAACTTGGAAATAACGGAAAAAGGCGCGACAATGATTTTTTTGAATGGATTAAAAATAATTACGTTCAAGATGGGAAATGTTCGCTAAAATTTTGCGTTTGTTTAGGCGACGTTGCGGAACACGGACTAGAAGATGAATATAGCGATTACAAAGATTTTACAGATAAATTGCAAAGTGAATTTGGCTTAAAAACTTATAATGTAGTTGGAAATCACGATTTATATAATGCCGGCTGGAAAAATTACAAAGATTATTGTTTCCCGTATACTTCGTTTTATAAATTTAGAACGAAAAATCTTACTTATTACTTTTTAGATTCTGCAAGTGGTTCTTTAGGCGACAGGCAATTAGGAACTTTTGTGCGCGATATGAAATATAACGAAGATGGACGAAAAAAATTAGTTTTTATGCACGTTCCAGCGTATGCAAATGGACTTTTTTATTTTGTAATGCAAAATTCTATTGAACGAAACAAGTTCATTTCTTATTGCGCTAAAAACGATGTTATTGCTTTAATTGATGGACACACGCACAAGGAAATTACAAGCGATTTAGGTTTTTTTACCGAATACAATTTGCCAGGATATTTGGAAAAGCGTGGTTGGGCAATAGTTTCTGTAGACGAAAAGTTAGGCAAAGTACAAAGTAAATGCTATTATTTGGAATAGATTGGGAGATAATTTTGTGTCATTGCCGTGCTTGACACGGC
>CAZJOU010000042.1:9692-13045 GCA_964547685.1 uncultured Treponema sp.
ATGACACAAAACGTAGCTCGGAATCTATTTTACGGCGCAAAAAATTATAGCGTGTCCCATTCTACTGGAACGGTTTTCTTTTCGTGGTTTGGAACGCGCAAATAAGTTAGACAATCTGCGCGGTGAATCATTACGCCTTTTGAAGTAGAAATGTAACCAACAATAGCATCTGGATATTTTGGTTTGCAACATTGCGCAAAAGAGTAAATAAAATTAGAAGAACCCGCAACTTTTACTTTTGTAACGTTTTTTTGCGGTTCAACAAATCCTTCGCCTTTTTTATGACCTTTTCGCTTTTCGTCTTGAATTGCGTGACTTTGCGCTTCGTGCTCTGCTTTAGCAACTTCTTGCTTTTCTAAAGCAATTTTGTCTACAAAGTTCGGGTCGTTTGCGACAAGCCAAGCGTGAATTTTTTGCCTTGCTTTAGACGTTTTTGCAAACTTTAATTGCGATTCTGTTGGGTGCGCTTGAGGATTTGTTAAAATTTCTATAATTTGCGTATTTTTTAGCGGTTGCGTAATTGGAATAATTTTTCCGTCGGCTTTTGCACCAACAATTTTTTCGCCAATTCCAGAATGAACTGCATAAGCAAAATCTATTGCGCACGAACCTTCCGGAAGATGTTTTACTTCGCCGTTTGGTGTAAAAACATAAATTTCATCGCCAAGAAGTTCACTTTTTAGGCTTGCAAAAAAGTTTTCGTCTGTAACTTGCTTTTCGCGCAATTCTTGTAGCTGATTAAAAATTGCAAGTTGACTAGAATCTACTAAATCGTGACTTTTGCCTTTTTTGTAAAGCCAATGCGAAGCAACACCGCGTTCGGCAATGTCGTGCATTTTTTGAGTTCGAATTTGAATTTCTAGCGGGCGGTCTTCGCACATAACTGTTGTATGTAGCGATTGGTATCCGTTAGATTTTGGCATTGCAATGTAATCTTTAAAGCGACCTTCTAGCGGTTTCCAAAGACTGTGAACAATTCCAACAAGAGTGTAACATTCTGAATTTTTTTGACAAATTATTCTAAGCGCAAGCAAATCGTAAAGTTCGCCAGGTTCTTTGTTACGTTTTCGCATTTTTTGGTAAATTGAATAAAAATGCTTTGCACGACTTGTAATTGTAACTTTAATTCCAGCTTTATCTGCTTCTGTTTGAATTTTTTTTACAGCATTATTTAAATATTCTGCGCGTTCTTCTTTTTTTAAATTGATTACAGATTTAATTTGCTGATATGCAGCCGGATTTGTATATTTTAAACTTAAATCTTCAAATTCATTTTTTACGTTAGACATACCAAGTCTGTCTGCAAGCGGTGCCCAAATGTCTAATGCTTCGGCTGCAATTTGTCGTTGTTTTGAATTTTCTAAGTTTCTTATGTTTCTAAGTCTGTCTAGTCTGTCGGCAATTTTTACAAAAATTACGCGAACGTCGTCTACCATTGCAAAAAGCATTTTTCTAATTGCGTCTGCTTGTTGCAAAGTTTTAGAATTGACTTTTACATTTGTTATTTTGCTAGTTCCTTCGATAATTTTAGAAACATCTTTTCCAAATCTTTTTTCTAATTCTTCAGAAGTTGCGCCTAAAGTTGGTGTGCTATGCAAAATGCCAGCCGCAATGCAGTCGGAATCAAAATCATCTTCGGCAAGAATAAAAGCAATTCGCATTGGATGAAGATAATATGGTTTTCCACAAGAGCGCACAAGTCCTTTGCTTTTTTCTAACAAAAATTGCCAAGCGTTAGAAATTTTTTGCTTTGAGTCATCTGAATTGTATTGCGGAAAAGTATTAAAAAATTCCGCTAAAAGTTCGTCTGGCTTTTGTTCGTCGGACTTAAAAACCACATTTTTGCTCACCCTTAAAAGATAGCGAAAAACTAGGGATTAAGCAAATGGTAAAAAAAACGTAAATTTGGTAAGATTTTATAGTAACTTTTTTGTCTTTTCATTCGTTAAATATTTAGTAGTTGGAGAAATTAATGAACTTAAAACGAATTTTTTTGTTTTGTTTTGCACTTTTTGCTTTGCAAAATATTTTTGCAGAATCTTCCGAAAAATCCGAAGTTGCCGAAAATAAAGTACAAACGCTAACAATAGAAGATGCGGTTGAACTTGCAAAACAAAATAATATTTCTGTAAAAATTGCAGAAAATACGCTTAAAAATCTGGAAATTCAAAATAAATATTCTTGGAATAGCGTAAGTCCAAGCGCAACTGTAAGTGGCAGTTACAACGACGATTTGGAAAATGACAGTTCAAACTTAAGTATTTCTGGTTCTGTAAATCTTAGCCTAAAAACTAATTTGTATTCGGATATTCAAGGCGCAAAACTAAATTACAAAAAAGGCAAACTTACTTACGAACAAGCGGTTCGCGAAATTGAACTTTCGGTTCGCAAAAGTTTTTATAATTTAATTTATCAGCAGGAAAATCTTGCGTTGCAAAAACAAAGCTTGGAAACTAGTAGAACGCAATATTTAAGTAACGAAGAAAAGTTTAGAAACGGAAAAATTAGCGAATTAGACGCTTATACAAGTCGCGTAAATTATGAATCTAAAAAGCCAGCAGTTGAATCTGCGGAAATTACTTTACAAAACGATTTAGCAAGTTTTAAGCAAGTTTTAGGAATTGAACAAAAAACAGAAATTAAACTTGATGGAACTTTGGATAAAATCTTAAATCTTAAAGAAATAACGTTTGAATCGCTACCAAAAGTAGAAAATCCAGCTCCAGATGTTCAATCTGCCGAATATGACGTAAAAATTGCAAAAAATTCGCTTTTAGATTCGCGATTTACCGCTTATTCGCCAAGCGTAACTGGTTCTTATTCTTACGGAAAATCTAAAAATTCAGAATTAGACGATTGGAATACAACAAATTCGCTTTCTGTTGGAGTTTCGCTCCCTTTAGATGGAATTTTGCCGTGGTCAACTCGCGTTGTAAATATAAAAGAAAAGAAAAATTCGCTTGATACTGCGGAAAAATCTTTAGAGAACGCAAAAACTTCTGTTGCAGTTCAAACAGAAAGTTATATTCGAAAAATCAATCTTGCAGTAAAGCAACTAGACACTTTAAAAGCAACCGAAGATTTGGCAAAAAAAACTTATGATATGACGCAAACTGCGTACAATTACGGAAAAACAGATTTACTTTCTTTGCAAAATGCAAATGATTCTGTTTTAAGCGCAGGAGTTAGTTTAAAAAATCAGGCTTATACTTTAATTAGTACAATGTTAGATTTGGAATATGTTCTTGGTTTAGATTTTGGAACTTTGCAAGTAGAAGAATGATTTTATGGCATTGTTGGAGTTAATATGACAATTAATAGTAGATATTCGGGTCAAGCCCGAATATGACACG
>CAZJOU010000043.1:0-12393 GCA_964547685.1 uncultured Treponema sp.
AAAACGACAGAGGTTTTATGGTTACGCTTTCGCCAATTAATTTTGTAAAATGTGAAAAAAATGTTGTTCAACTTAATTCTGGGCTTGACGAACTTATGTTTGCAAAAACTAAATTTTCACTTTTGTTAGATGAAAAAGGAATTATTGCAAAAAAAAGTCAAAATGGTGCTTGGAACAATTTTTCCGAATGGAAATTTAACGAAAGCAAAACTTTAGAAAACAATGTTTATTTTTGCGGAAATTTTACTGGTTTTTCGCTTAATAAAATGATAGAAACTGCAAATCCGTACACAGAAAAAGCACTTTATTCAGTTTGCGAAATTTATTCAGAAGCGATTTTACAAAACAAAACAATTCCTTGTAACGGACCGGCTGGAATTATTGTAAAAACAGAAAATAACGAAATAAGCGAAATTCTTTTTCTTCCAGAAAAAACTTTAGATCGGTCTGCGGCAAATTTTGGAAAAACGTTTTTTAATTTTATTCAAAATTCTTGGCGAGACGGAATTGCAACAGAAAAAGCCGCGCTTTCTTTTTCGCTTGGAACTTTTGCATATTATTCTGTTACAAAAATGCTACCTTATAATGAAGAAAAAGACCAAAAAATTAGCGATAGAAACTTTTTGCCAGTTGAATATGTTGTAAACGGAATTAATAAAAATCTTTCTTATTCAATAAATTCTTTACTTTTAGGGAAATTATTAAAATCACCTTTTCCATTAGAAAAACTAAAAGAAGAAATTTTTGAAAAAGAAAGTGAAAATCATAAAATTTCAGAAGAAAAATTTAATAAAAAAGTAAAAAAGTTTAAAAATCAACGAAAATCAAACTTAAAAAGAAACAGATTTATTCATAAAAATATTGCTATTGCCGCCACAATTTTTTTAGCGACTGTTTTTGTTTTACTTTTTATTTTTACAATTATTAGCGAAAATGCCAAAAAACCTAGCGTAATTGGCTTAGATTCTACACAAGTTACAGAAGTTTTTTACAAAGGGCTTCACACAATGGACACAGATTTTATGCTTTGCGCGGCAAAAAATTGTAAAGAAGCGCAAAGTTACATTTCTAAAGTTCCACAACTTTACGTTGCCGGACAAATGCGAAGCGCGTACAATTTTGATTCTGGAATTTCTACGCCAGAAAATTGGTTTTTCTTTGAACCAGATTCTACAAAATCTTATTCGCATTACATTTATGGAATTACAAATTTTTTTATTGATGAAAAACCTTACGCTTTAGACATAAAAGTTCCAACTAAAAAAAATCATCCAACTAGAAAAATTTACGCAGAAGATGGTTCTAAAAATAAAATAGAAAATAGCAAAGATGCAGTTCACAAAGTTCATTATTTTTTAGTTCATAATCAAGATAATTTTATTCAAATAGAAGAATTTACAACAGTTGTAACTTTGCGCTACGAAAAAAATGCTTGGACAATTACAAAATTAGACGAAACTAGCAGTTCCGAAATAATTTCTCCGCTAGAAATTTCGCTTGATTACAAAAAAGCGCTAGAAGAAAATGGTAAAAACGAAATTTTAGCAATTAATTCGCTAAGAAAAAAATACATTTGGCTTCCAACCGAAAAATCTATGCAAATAGAAAAAGAACGGCTAGATAAAATTGGATATTAGCAAAAAAAAAAAAAATAGAATTGTGAAAAAAATTTATTACGATTTTTAATTGTAAATACATTCGTAAAAATGCGTTAGTGATTGTAGTGGCGCGCGAAGCGCGTTCCGAAGCGAAGCGTAGGAATGAAGGCGAAAGCCGTAACCACGAAAAGCACGGCGACGCTTGCGGCGCAACGCCCAAATTATTCATTATAAATTATGCATTATTAATTTTATAATCTATACTTTAAAATATTTTCAATTCCTATTTTCTAATTAATTTGTTATAATTGCATTATGTCATTAAACTGCAACGAAATAGATAAAATTTTAAGCGAACTAAATGTAAAAGGCTTTTTTATTCAAGATATTGTTCAACCCGGATTTGACACAGTTGCTTTTTATTTATACGGAAATGCTGAAGCTAAAACCATTGTTGTTTGCACAGCACAAAATTCTTGCAGAATTAACGAAACTAGACGAAAAATTGTAAAAAACGAAAAACCGCTTCGTTTTATGGAATTCTTAAAATCAAAGATAAAAGGTTCAAAAATTACAGATATTTTTCAAATTGGAAAACAACGAATAATTCAGTTAAATTTAGAACACGGCGACGAAAAATTTATTATGTACATTCGCCTTTGGTCTAATGCGGCAAATATAATTGTTTGCGACGCAGAAAATAACATTTTAGACACAATGTTTAGGCGCCCACAAAAAGGCGAAATTACTGGCGGAAAATTTGTTATTCCAGAAGAAAATCCTATAAAAAAAGAATGGCCAATTCGCGATTTTAGCGAAGTTCAAGAAAAATATGCAAAACAAAATCCAAATGCGCCAAAACTTACTTTTAATCAAAAAGTTGACATTTGGTACAGCGAATATGCGCAAAATCTTTCGCGAGAATCACTTTTAGAACAAGCAGAAAAATGGTTTAATTCAACACACAGCAGAATGACGCTTGCTTTAGAAAAACTTATAAAAAAGCAAGAAGATTTTAAAAATGCAGAACAACTAAAACATTACGGCGATTTAATTTTATCATACAGTTATCTTATAAACGAAAATTCTAACTTTTTAGAATGTGAAGATTACGAAAACGGCAAAAAAGTGCAAATTTTGCTTGATTCAAAAAAAAGTCCACAAGAAAATGCAGCCGATTATTACGAAAAATATAAAAAAGCGCAATCTGGCGCAGTAAGTTTGCAACACGACATAGAAATTGCAAAGAAAAAAATCGAAAAAGTTCAAAAAATGTACAAAGAAATTCAAGAAGAAAAAAATCCAGTACGCATTGAACAACTTTTACGAAAAGACACAACGCCAAAACAACAGAAAAAAAAGGAACATCCTGGTTTAGATTACACAGTAAATGGTTGGTACATTCTTGTTGGTCGCGATGCAAACGAAAACGATGAACTATTACGACATCACGTTCGTGGTTCAGATATGTGGCTTCATGTGCGCGATTTTCCGGGCGGATACGTTTTTGTAAAATACAGAGCCGGAAAAACAATTCCATTAGATATTCTTTTAGATGCGGCAAATCTTGCGGTTTATTATTCAAAAGCAAGAAATGCCGGAAAAACAGATTTATATTATACTCAAGTAAAATATTTAAGAAGAGCAAAAAACGGACCAAAAGGGCTTGTTCTTCCGACGCACGAAAAAAATCTTTGCATAACGCCAGATAAAGAACGTCTTGCAAGGTTAGATTCTATTCGGCAGGAAAATGAATTATGAAAAAATCAAAAAAAACGAAAAACAAAAATCAAAATCAAAAACCATTTTTTGAATATTCAGCAATTCGCACTTTTAAAAGAATTTTTAAATATCCAATTACACAAAAAGGCGTAAATCCATTAGTAAAAACTGTTATTTCTAACTTTTTTACAATTCAACAAAAACAAAAATTTAAAATTACAAATATTCCTGTTGTTCACGTAGATCAAAAATTAGATGAACTTATTCCGTTTACGCCAAAAAAAGTAAAAATTTACCTTGATTTTATTTGGTTTATTGCACGCTCTATGGATATGTTGTTTTTTAAAATAGAAGAACAAAAAGCCGTAGATGCGCTTGCTGGCTTTGAAACTTTTTTTAGCGACCTTTACAAAGAAGCCGGTTCAATTTATTCAAAAATTTTAACTACAACTGAACGACCAAAATATTTTGGAACTCCAAGATTTGTTTTAATTCACGCATTTGACCCACATCTTTTATGCGTTCCTAGCCTGCACGTTTCTATTGTTGCGGGAACTTATGCTTTTATTAGAAAAATTTTAAATAGTTGCGACATTAACGAATATGAAAAAGAAAATTTACTAAAAGAAAGTTATTTTGGCGCGGTAAAAATTACAGAAAGCGTACTTTTTGTAAAACAACACAGCATAAATTGCGTTGCTGGCGCATTATATATGCTAACTGCAGCCCATTCAGAAGGATTTTGGACCGAAGAAGACGCAAACAACTTTGTAGACTCTTTATTTAAAGATTCAAACGAAATTTTTCCATCTGATGTTTTAGAAATTCAAAATTACATTAAAGCCACATATAAAAAACTGTTAGAAAACCGCAAAAAATCGCAACCTTGGCAAAAACCATTATTAGATTGGCTAAAAAATTACAAAGGATAAGTTTGTAGAAGAAGGGAAAAGCCTTTCCTACGCAACTTAACGGTTGCTACCAAGTTTGCAAGCAAACTTGCACAAAGTGATTTCCACGTTCGATTTTCTGCAAGAAAGTCGGTAGTTCGCGAAGCAAACGTACAACGCCAAAAAAAAGTGCAAAAAAAACTAAAATCTTTCTGCTTTGCCACTTTTCCGTTTTTGTTTGTACAAGCCAGCAGAACCAGAGCGAACAGAACGTTCTGTTTGCGTGTGAACGTTTGGTCTAGAACTTCTAGAACGTTCGCTACGTACGCCAAAATCGCGAACACCAAAACCACCGCGCTCTTCGCGTCTTTCGCTAAAACTTCCGCGACTTCTTCCGCGCCCATTGCGACCTTCGCCAAATCCGCGTCCGCGACTTCGCCCTTTTCTGCTTCTTCCACCACCAAAATCGCCTTCGCCATCTTTTATGTCAACGTGCATGTGCGGAATATTTTGATTTTGTTTTGCCAAACTTAAGGCGCGCTTTGCTGCTTCTTTAGGAAGCGAAACTAACGTAAAGTTCGTTGACATATCAATTCTGTCAACCAATCTGCCAGGAATATTAAGCATTCGGCTAAAATATTCTGCAACACTTTTTGGATTATATCCATCGCGCCGTCCAATTTGAACGTAAAGTCTAGTTTGATTAGAAGGGCTTGTTTGCTCTAAAATTCTTCCATAACGAGATTTATTAAGTTTTTCGCCGTAAAGAACTTCCAAAACAGAAGCAAGAACTTCTTTTGCATCAATATTTTCCGAAAGTTCTAAAGCCATTTTTTCAAATTCTTCAGAAGATTTTACAAGATTTGGCTCTTCGCCAGAAAGTCCAAGTTTTTCTTTAAGTTCGCTAAAAATTCTAGAACGCTTTTTTTCTAAAACTTCTTCTACAGAAGGAATTTTTTCTTCCTTCATTTCGCCTTTGCTAGCCTTTCTAACTGCGCGCTGCAAAAATCCCAATTTTCTTGTTTCATTCGGACAAACAAAAGTTACTGCAACGCCTTCTTTTCCTGCGCGTCCAGTTCGTCCAATTCGGTGAACATAAGTTGCGCCATCAAAAGGAAGCGAATAATTTACAACATAAGTTAAATTTTTAATATCAATTCCGCGTGCTGCAACATCTGTTGCAACAAGAATTTTTGTTTTTTTAATTTTAAAGCGAGCAATAATTTTTTCGCGCTGCGCTTGCGCAATGTCGCCGTGCAAAGCCGCAACTTCGTAGCCTTTTTCGTCAAGTGCGCGCGTTACATTGTCTGCGTCGTGTTTTGTTTGCGTAAAAACAATTCCATAAAAATCATCTGCAAAATCTATAAGGCGCACAAGAGCTTCTATTTTGTCACTTTCGCGAACAATCCAAAATTTTTGGTCAATAAGCAAAGGTTCGTCTACAACGCCTTCTTCTTCTACAATTTCGTAGTCGCCCATAAATTGACCAGCAATTTTTAAAATTGGTTCTGGCATTGTTGCGCTAAACAATAAAATTCTTGCATCTGGATTCGCTTGCTTAAAAATGGCTTCTATATCATCAATAAAACCCATATCAAGCATTTCGTCGCCTTCGTCAAGAATAAAATATTCAATTTTGCTTATATCCAAAGTTCCGCGTTCAAGATGATCTTGAATTCGTCCCGGAGTTCCAACAACAATTTCTACGCCACGTTTTAAGTCACGAATTTGAGTTGAATAAGACGCGCCACCGTACAAAACGCAAGAACGCGGAGATTTTCCTTCTGTAAAAGATTGAAGTTCTGTACAAGTTTGAATTGCAAGTTCGCGCGTAGGTTCTAAAACTAACGCTTTTACAGTTCCGCTAGTTCCGCGAAGTCGCTGAATAATAGGAAGACCAAACGCAGCAGTTTTCCCAGTTCCAGTTCTAGCGCGCGCAATTATATTTGCATCTCCGTTCAAAAGTCGCGGAATTGCAAGCACTTGAATTGGCGAAGGAACTTTAAAACCTTTTCGTTCAACTGCAGCTAATGTAGGTTCATCAAGTCCTAAATCTTCAAAAGACATTTCTGCATCTTCTGAATCTTCTGCATTTTCTGCTAAATTATCTTCGTTATTGTGAATATCATTATTTTCTTCGTTTTTAATTTTTTCAGAATTTTCCAACTGCGGTTCAATAGGAATAATTTCGTCATCTAAAATTTCATTTGTTTCGTTTTCGTTACTCATGTTTTTCCAAAAGATTTCAAATTATTAAAAAAGGTAGTCATTTATAATAGAATATTTTACTGGTTTGCACAACATTAAGGGCATCTCTAAAAACTCAAATTTTGATTGTTTTTAGAGCCTCACGTAATAAAAGAACATTATTGTTAAATAAAAAAGTCATCTAACTTAATAGATGACTTTTGCCGGGAACCAGACTCGAACTGGCACGACCTTTTACGGTCGAGGGATTTTAAAGACTATACATTAGTATACATTTAACAAGATTAAAAAGTATTAAAACTTATCTAAATATTTATTTTATATAGATTTCCAAAATTGCCAAGCGTATTTTTAACTATTAAAACGTATGTACAATTTTTTAGACTTTTTGGCAAAATGTTACCCAAAATGTTACCTTTTATGTTACCTTTAAAGCACAATTTTTAATAATTTTTTCCGTTTTTTGACTGTCTTTTTGTGTACAAAAACGAAAAAGATAATTCAAAACTTTTAGAACTTCAAGACAGATTTTTAAACGGCAATTCTTCGGCGTGGTCTGAATTGTGGGTTTTATCATTGCAAGTTTGCAAGCGTATTATAAAACACGAACAGAAACAAAAAGGCTTTTTTCTGAATAATGATGATTTGGAAGATAAAGCAATGAACGCCGTTTTTTATGTCTTGCGCCGTTACAAGAAAACCTACAAGAATGGCAAGACTTACCGAATCGAAAAGAACTTTGTTTCTGCGTTATATTTTGGTGTAATTCACGCGCTTTATTACCGAAGCAAAAAAGACAAAGCATTTGACGATGTTTATTTTATTGATGATGTGGTTTTGAGAAAACTAAAAAACATTGCGGTTTACGATAAAAGAATTGTGAAAGTAAAAATTCAATAATTCAGAAAATCTATAAATTAAAATTTTTGTGCTTATGTATATTACTCTAAAATCTTGCGTCAGACGTGTTTAAAAGCCATTTTAAAGCGTTTCCTACGAAAGTTAATATAAAAATCACGTCTGAACGATTTTAAAGCCAATTTTTGAATTTTCTTTGATTTATAAAAATCAACATTGTAATAAAAATTATTACTACCACCCACCCATTTTTTTTGACAATGTGCATTAAAAAGGGCGGGCGTTGGTGTTAGCCTTATTCAGTCAAGTTTTTTGACTGGGGGGGGGGCAATATATTTTTGATAAAGTTTATTCTGAAAGAATTGCAAGCCTTTTATGTTCATCATAAGTTGTTGCTCTGTCTTGCCGTTAGGTTTATTGAATGGTCGCAATGTAAATAAATCAGCATATTCTGCATAAGCCCTGTATTGTCCAGCATTGTTTTTGTAGATATATTTTGATTTAAGAAGTCGCATAAACTCATTCTGTTTCAAACCTAAAAGTTGCGCGGATTCTCTAAAGTTTGAAAATTCGCCACGTTCAATAAAACTGTCGTAGGCTTCGGCTTTTGGTCGCATTTCCGCGTTTTGTTGTTGAAGTTCTAAAACTTTATTACGATGATACTCAATAACTTGCAAAGTCATTCGTTCAATATCAATCGATGTAACCGAACCTACAACCGAAGTTGTAGGTAACATTTTAGATTTTACTTCTGTTACTTGTGCTTCTGTTAATTTTGTTTCAATTCCATTCTTCAAAAGATTTGGATAAAGAACTCTTATATGTTTTTTTATCGCTTCAGGTGTTACATTCAGAATCGAAGAAACTTCTTTTATTGTCATAAATGTTTCTTTTGGAGTTAGTTCAGTTGAAATAGAATCTATTTGACGGCTTGCAAGATTGTGATGTTTCTGAATTTCTTGCTTAATTAAAGTTGCTTGTGCTTCCGAAAATAAATAACCACCTTGATTATTACGGTGAACATTATTAAAAAGTCGCCGATTATTTTCGGTGAGTTTTTTTACTGCATTTTGAATACTGTCAACACTTACACCAAGAGTTTCTGCAAGTTCTTTAGTTGTCATAAACTTATCGTTTGTTATTTCGTTCATTTTTCTTACTCCTATTAAAATTGTTGTTTTCCTTGAATGTCTTTCTTGAATGGCAACTCCAGCCGATAACTTGCCGAAGTTGCCGTTCAAGAATTATTATTCGCGGTCAAGTCGGTGGTCTTTTCCGTTGAACTGTATCAAGTCAAGGCTTCGCCTTAATCGACTTGTTGTTCTTTGTGTCAGAAATTTCATCAGTGTAGTTGGCTCATTTATGTTTGTACATAAAATAACTTCTATGCCGTTATTAGCACAACTGTCGATTAACTGGTAAAGTGCCGATGATTCTTTTTCAGATTCTTTTTCATCGTCAGACTGTCCCACTTCATCAACAATCACTAAAGAATTATTTCTAACAATTTTTGCGATATACTCATCAAAGTTTTGATTAAAATCATAATTGCATTTTCTGTATTCAGTTGTTAATGTTTTAGCCGTGATGAAAAGAAAAGAATCCATTTCAGCCGTCTTTTCATAATAATCATCGTGATAGCAAAACGACTTCTTCAATTTTCTTTGTGCAATGCTAATTGCTAAGTGAGTTTTTCCAGCTCCGTTGTTGCCATAGAATATTTTAAATTGCGTAGTGCTATAAAAAGATTTTCTGAAAACTTCTTTATCAAAAGAATCTTCGGTTTTGAAATTTCCAAAATTACGATTTAAGAAATTCCGCAATCCTGTTTCTGTCTGAATGTCTGCTCCGCAATTTTTCATTCGTTCCACTAGCAAAGATTTGCGTTTTTCCCAAGCAATATGTTTTGCGCGGTGTTGCCGATGAATTTTGATTATTGCTTGCTCTATTCTTTCTTCTTGCAATTCGGATTGTCGCGTTTTTTCAAATTGCAAAAGAGTGTTATATTTTTCCGCAATCGTTTCAAAAAAATTTATTTTATCGGAATATTCTTCGCCTAAAAGTTGCCATTTTGTCGGATAATCATCTTGAATCAGGCTTTCGATTTTCTCAGGTGTTGCGTCTGTCAATTTTGAACAGATTGCTTCGATTCTTTTTTCGTCTGCCTTGCGTTTTTCTTTCTCAAGCCGTTTCTGCTCCGCTTCCTGTGAAATCCGTTCTTCTTCAAGTTTTTTCTGCTTTTCTTGATTTATGTAATAACTGCGAATGTAGAAATCAGTATTATAAATTCTTGTATAATGAACTTGTTGTTCACTTAAAAACGGATATTTTGCACTAATTTCTTCTAGCGTATTAGGAATTTCATAATTTATTTTGTTCTTATTGTCTTCAGCAATAAGTTCGTTTATATATGATTCGTACATTTTTATTTCTCCTCTTTATAATTTTCTATCCACGATGTATTAGCATTTATTGAATCTCTAAATTCGTTTCTGCCGTAAGATGATGATGACTTTGCAAACTTGTCGCCGTTGCGTTCCCAGTTTCTAACACTTGCGTGCCAATCTGTCATTTTATTTTTACCAACATACCAGTTTTTAGAAGCGTAAAAATCGATGAAGGCTTCTGCATTAACGTTGTTTTTACGCTCATCGCAATACGCTTTCACTTCTTCAACTGTTGGCGGTGTGAATCGCTTTCGTTTTGAAGTCGTTGCATTGTCTGAATCTTCGCTTTCTGAATTGTTAGAAGAAATTGAAGAAGAATTTTTTTCTGTAAGTATATGCGATTCGCTAGAATCGCTAGCAACGCTTTCAGCGTTGATATTTTCATTTTCAAATTCTCTTTCTATTTCTTTTTCTATTTCTATTTCCGCATTTTCGTTTTTTTCGTTTTCACTTGAAAAACGAATTTTATTTTCGTTATTTTTCGTTTTTCCAAGTCTGTTTTTAGAATTAATGTTTTGCCGTGCTTTCTGTGTATCTAGAGCGAATTTCCATTGTGTGAAAATTGCTAAATCCTTTCTAGAAAAATTCGGCTCTGTGCCATAAAGTCCGTATTCAATCAACGCTTTTAAAAACTTTAACTGCTCGTTTTCTTCCAAACATTGCACGGTTTCATAAAAGGTTGAGTAAAATATAAAATGCGGATTTTCTTTTTCATTTTGCATTTTATTGCCACCTTGCCCCGCAAATTACGGGGCTTTTTTTAGATTTTTTTTTCATCTGAAAAACTTTCAGATTTTTTCGGAATGTTGACAAAAGAAAAAATGCAAACTAAAATTTATTTCATTGTGAGTTAAATTGTGAATAAAAATTTTAGTTCGCAACTTTCCGAGTTATTTCATACGTCAATATGAAATAACTCTTTTTTTTGTCTTTCCGCTCTTGTTCATTTTTCAGAATCAAGAGTTTGCTCTGTTCGTGAAAATGTTTTTTTCATAATTCTGCCTTTGTGTATAACGCAAGTTACAGAAACTTCTCCAAACTTCAAGCCTGTTGCGTTCATTGCCAATCTGTCGGCGATGAGTTCATATTCATTTGGTTTTTGGTCTGTGCCGAATGAATTGTTAAAATTATTTACATTTTTCATTTTTGTTTCTCCTTCAGCCATTTTGTTGTAATAATGTTCTAAAAAACTACTGTTTTTCATTTTTGATTTTCCTCCAAGTGTTTTGTTTCTCTCTCTTCTTTGTGTGATTCAATCCACGAATCAACATCAGATTTTAAGTAAGCGCATCTGCGTTCACTGATTTTGATTCGTGGAATGTCTAAACGGTCAACAATCGATAAACAAAGCCCCAAATATTTCGCGACTTGCTTACGCGTCATCAACGCGTTTGCGGAATTTTCCGCTTGTTCGTAAAGTTGCATTTTTGCAAACCTCCTAAATAATTAAGATTGCTTTTCTTAGGAATAAAAAAAGCATAACATTGCGGTTTTCGTGCCTTTGTACGTCTGCCGTTTTGGTTATGCTTAAAAGATAATTGATGAGTTTTAATGTGTAAAAAGATTGACATAAAATGACATAAACTGTCATAAACTGTCATTTTTGTTATCTGCTAAATATCTTCTTATTGTTCTAGGGCTTTTTTTTAAATCTTCAGCAATGTCGTTTATAATCTCGTTTGCTTTAATTTTTTGATTTGTTGCAGGAATTCCTCGCATATCATTTTTAAATTTTTCTCGCGCATATGTTTTATTTTTTTCAGTGTCATATTTTGTAAATTTTTTTGTATGAGTTTGCGATTGCACTTGTTCAGACTGCGTGGCGGAATTTTGATTTAATGTCAATTCTGCCGATTTTAATAATTCTTGTTTTTCTTTCGTGTCATTAGAGTAAAGAGTTAATGTAAGATTTATCATACTTAGGGCTTCTTCTTTTGTCATAAGGCAAGCCCTTCATAAACAAGATAATTTGTAATTTCAGATAAATCTTTGCTCTGCTTTTTTACAAGTTCGTTAAGACTAGTTTTGTATTTTTCCGATTCATCTTTTGGAAAGATTTTTTCTATCTCTGATTTTTCTGCATTTATTAATTCTATAAGTTCGTTTACTGTGGTTTCTAACTTGTCTAAAGTTGTTTGAATATTCTGTTTTTCTTTCTCAATTTCGGAATTTGTTTCAGTTTTTAAATCTTGCAACTTTTCATATATTTCAGAATCTTTTATTTTTTGTAATTCAGTTGAAAAGTTGATATAAAACGGCTCTTCTTCAAACAGTTCAAAATCTGTGTCTTTTTCATCTACGGAATATAACGAATGATTTCTAAAATAAAAGCAATGTGTTTCTTGAATAAACCTGTCTAAATCAAGTTTCTGAGATTCTGATAATTTTTCATAATTGCCTGTATGAATCTCATAAAAATAATGATGAAAGCAAAATAAAAATTTATAATAGTCTTCGGTTGATAACTTTAAGCAATAGTTAATAATGTTGAGTTTTTCTTCGAGCAAAAAAACTTTGTTTCTGCTCTTGTAAAGAGATTTGTATAAATCATCAAGTTTGTTTTTGTTTTCTTCAAAACTTTTTAAATTCAAGTTTCAAAACCTCTTTTTCTTCAGGTCGGTATTACTATTTTTTTGCTACTTCTATGAGTTCAATTTATTTTTAAGTTTT
>CAZJOU010000044.1:0-12384 GCA_964547685.1 uncultured Treponema sp.
TAACAGTAAGCAGAACCATGCTTACAGAAACAAGTGCAAATAAAAAATGCTTTAAGGTTTTTATCATTTTTTTTCTCCAAAATTTAAAAAATCATTCGAATTGTACCCCCCCCCAGTGTTTTGTCAATTATGATCTGTAGCGAACTTCGGTGCCACACAGACAATTTTTATTAGCCCAAACTTCGACTTTTATCGAAATGTGTCATTGCCGTGCTTGACACGGCAATCTATTATGCAATTTGCATAAAAAGATTATCGGGTCGAGCCCGATAATGACATTTTTTTGTGCAAAAAAAAAACAAATTTTTAAAAGTCGAAATTAGGGCTATTAATTGTACTAAAGCTCAAAATTTGGAATAATAAAATAATAAAATTTACTTTATGAACTTTACAGAATCTTCTAACATTTCTATTTTAACTTCTTTTTTGCAGGGAATTTTTAGTTTTTTTTCGCCTTGCGTTCTTCCGCTACTTCCTGTTTATTTTAGCTTTCTTTCTGGAAGTTTAGAACTTTCCAACGTTTCCGAACTTTCCAATAAAAGCAACCAAAAGTCTAAACGCTACAAAACCGTTTTTAATTCGTTCTTATTTGCTTTTGGTTGCACGTTCGCTTTTCTTTTGCTTGCACTTGGCGCATCCGCAATAGGAAAATTTTTTTTGCAAAACAAAGCAATTTTTACAATTATTGGCGCACTTTTAATAATTTTTTTAGGACTTGTTCAATTTGGAATTTTTGGCGAAAAATCATTTTTTATGCGCGAAATTCATCTTCCGTTCAACTTAGAAAAAATAAAAGTTTCACCTTTTACAGCATTTTTGCTTGGTTTTGTTTTTAGTTTTGCTTGGACGCCTTGCGTTGGACCATCGCTTGCAAGCATTCTTGTTATGATTTCCAATGCAAACTCTTTTAAAAACGGAATTTTACTAATCATTTTTTATTCTGTTGGATTTACTTTGCCTTTTATAATTAGCGGATTTTTTGTTTCTTCTGCGCTTAACTTTTTTAAAACGCATAAAAATATTGTTCGCTACACAACAAAAGTTGCCGCAATCTTAATGATTTTTATTGGTCTTTTTATGCTTTATTCGGGAATTGTTTTGTATATGAAACAAGATTTAAAAGTTAGCGAAAAATCAAAAACTTCAACTTCTACAAAAAATAATTCAGAAGATGATTCCGTTTTTGCGCCAGACTTTTTGCTTTACGACCAAAACGAAAACGAATGGCACTTAAAAGATTTGCGCGGAAAAACAGTTGTTTTAAACTTTTGGGCAACTTGGTGTCCGCCTTGCAGAATGGAAATGCCAGATTTTCAAAAAGTTTATGATGAACTAAAAAATTCTAACAATCAATCTGTTGTAATTTTAGGAATTGCTTCGCCAGAATATGGACAAGAAACAAATGTTCAAGGAATTAAAAAGTTCTTAGCGCAAAACAATTATTCGTATCCAACTTTAATGGATTTTGACGGAAATATTTCTATGACTTATTACATTTCCGCTTATCCAACAACTTTTATAATTAACCCAGAAGGAAAAGTTATAAACGGCGCGCTAGGCGCAATTTCCGCAGAACAATTACGAAAGATGATAAATGTAAATTAATCTAATGGAATCAAAATTTCAATTAACAAATTTTCCGATTTAGATTTATTTTCCAATAATCATATCATTCTATAAAGTTGGAGAAGTTCTTTATTATGTTTTGACAATTTTATAGTTTCTAAAGATTCAAAACCATTCTGCTTATAAAATAATAAAAGTTTTTCTATTTTTTCACATTCAAGAAAGATTGTTTTACCACCTGCTAATTTAAATATTTCCTTAATCTTATTAAAAATCAAAGAAATAAGAGTATTTCCATCTAACTGATTATCATTTATCGAATAATTTTTGCTAAGCTGAGCAATAAGAACTGCAGGAATTTCATAACAGTTAGTTTGCAAATTTAGTATTCCAAAGCGACTTATAATTCGTTTTACCTTTGAAGAAACCTTCGTTTTTGGAAAATTTAATATCTTTATTGCAAGTGTAAAATATCCTAAGAAAGCTTTTTTATTTAAAATAAAATATGTTGAAGATGTTCTTAATTTTTCTGCTTGAATTGCACTATTTTTTAAGAAATCTTCAACATCCTCATTTATTGAAGAAAAATTATTAATTTTTTCTTTTATAAATTCTTCTCCGCCTTCGGCATTAAAAAAATCAGAAAGGTTTATACAGTAGAAATTATCTTGAAGATTGCTTTTCTGCATTTATAAGCTCCTTTAATGTTTGCTGCGTGTAGTTTTTTGTTTTTACTTCATTAAAAGGCTTAGGTTGAGAAATAAGCATTTCTGCAAATTTTTCAATTTCTTTTTTCTTTGTAATATAAAAAGATTTTTTCAAACTTGATGTAGCCATAACACTTATTCCTCCTTAATCACGATTTTTTATTATTCTATCTTATATTTTAGAAAATGTACAAAATTAATTATATTTTTTCAAGCAAATTTTTTAGTGTTTTTCTTGCATCTTCGGAAATTTCTAAAACAGCTTTGTTAATAAAAGATTCTTTATCAAATACAGAATCGTTTGTATTTTGAATAAAAAGTTGATGTGGTTCAATATTTAATTTTTGAGCAATCTGCTCTATTACAGAAAGTGGAGGAATACTTTTTCCGCCTTCAATTAAATTTATATAATTTATATTTTTGTTTAGCATAATAGAAAGCCTTTCTTGAGATATTTTTGCTATATGTCGATAAAATCTTAAATTTTCCCTGAAAATATTTTCCAGTGACTTTTTCATATAATATATTATGTTGGATTTTTGATAATAATTTTATAATAGCAAATGTTTTATTTTTGACTTATTACCCAACATATAATATTATATTTTTTGTAAAACAATTTTTTTTGGAGAAAATAATGGGTAAATTTCAAGTGACTTTTCAAAAAATTCAAAATGGAAAAATTATCTCTACCGCAGGAACAAGTGTAGAAGCAAATACGATTTTTGAAGCTCGTAACAAATTCAATGCAACTCATCTTCCAACTAATTATTACAGATACAGAATTATTTCTTGTGTAAAAAAATAAGAGGAAGGTGAAATGAAAAACGCAGAATACGATGAAAGCGAAAAAGTTTCTGAAGATGACCTTATAAACACGTATCAAAAATATTTTGACCACAATGCCGCTGCAAAATTGCTGATAAAACTTCGTAAAGCGACACGCGACAAGCCAAAACTTATTTCTGGCACGACAGGTGCAATAGTTTCTGTTTTAGGAAAACTAATTTCCGCGCTGGATAATCCTATAACACCAAAATCAATGAAGGCTCTGATTATTGGGGCGATTGGTTACATAATTTTACCAATAGATTTAATTCCAGACGGAATTCCTGGAATCGGATTCACAGATGATTTAGCAAGCACAGCAGCGGTTGTTGCGGCGGTCGGAATCTACAGCGACTTTTCTTTAGAAAAACTTGACGAATACATTGACAACTTGGAGAACTAGAATGGCGGAGCAAAAAAATCAACTTGCAAAAATCACAAAAGATGTTGTTTACATTGCAAAACCGTTGCAGAAAGCAGAAGCGAAAAATTCTTCTGATAAAAAAGATGTTGTAGAAAATGTTGCTGGCGTTGCAGGTGGAGTTTTTATGGCAATAAATCCGATTATGGGACTTGTTGGTGTAGCGGCTGCAAAAGGAATTCCAGCGCTTGCTAAAAAATTTGGAAAGAAACCACCAAAGCAAATAAAAAATGATGATGTCCAAATAATTTCGCTTGAAAACGCGAAATTTTTTTTTGAAGAAGACGGCATAAAACTTCTTAATATAAACCGCTTATCAACAGGATTAATTTTGGTAAAACATCCATTTTTGCCAAATACATATATTGATATTGCCACAATAGAAAACGAGCTTTTTCAAACAAAGATGCGCTGTCTTTCAAAAATAATGCAATGTTTAGGCGCAAAATCAATAAACGGCCACGCGCACATTGTAGAAGAGCAACAACGCATTTTTGATGGAAACGGAAATTTAAAATACAAAGAAATAAAAGCCGATGTAAACGGAAAATATCAGAAAAGCCAGCTTTACGAATCTGAATACAGGCTAAAAGACACGTTTGAAGGCGTTTTTACGATTGATTCTTACGAAGAAGCAAAACAGGAAGCAAATAATTTTGGTCTTGATAAAGATTTTGACATAAAAAATCTAATTGAACAAAGAAATCCAAAAAAAACAAACAGCATAAAATCAAGAGAAGCTTCTATCGAACTTTCCCGCGAACTGAATAAAGAGCTTGACGCGGCGTTTGGACTAGAAGCGACAGGTTTGGAACTTAACTTAGTCTATAAAGAAATCTTGGAAAGCCGCAAAAAGATTTTGTTTGAGCTACAGATTCAGTTTTAATGTTGAAAAAATTTTTTAAAGGAAAGAAATATGACGAAACTAGAATTTTTAAAACAAATGCCAAAAGGAAAATATGAAACATATTTTGCACCAGATATTGACAATGAAATTTTAACAAATGCTTTAAATTTCATTGTTAATGATAAAAATACAACAACAAATGCTATTTATAAGAACGAAGTGCTTGCAATTTGTGTTGTTGAACCAGAACTAAAAGGTTTTTATTCTTTAATTTTTACAGAAAAAGCATTGTATATAAAACTAGATGGATTTTACAATTGTCTTTTGTATTCAGAAATAAATTCAGTTTGGATTGACCAAGAAACTAAAGCACTTCGTATAAATTCAATAAATATAAAAAAATATTTTAATACAGCGAAATTTTTAGATTTTTTAAATAAATTCTTAGAACTTGCTAAAAATATTGAAAATAAAGAACTTCAAAAAATACAAAATGAAATGTTAGAAAAATTGCAAAACGGAACTTTAATGATAGATGATTTGTCTGCAGTAAAAGACTTAAATTTTCTGTATAACTACACTGATAAATATGGAAATGATGCAATTATGATTTCCTACTTATATAAAGACAAAACGCTTTTTTATAATCTCATCAAAGAACTCTCAAAAGACGATTATTCGCATAAGAATAATTATGATTTTAGTTTTCTTTGTCTAGCAGTAATTCAAAATGATACCGCGACAATAGAAAAATATTTTGACTATGATTCATATTCTTTGCTTCCATATAATTTTCAAGAAGAAGCAAAATCTGCAATAAAAGCTAAAAAATTTTCAAGTGGATTGGATACTGGATTTAATATTGCTGGTTCAATCATTGGCGGACTTTTTAATTTAGCATTTGGGACAGATGAGCAAATTATCACCGACGAAGATAAAAGAAATCAAGAAGAAAAAAGAGAATCAAAATTTGAAGAAAAAATTTCTAACATAAAAGAAAAATTTTTAACAGAATATTCTAAAAATAAAATTAAAGACAGAAAGAAAGTTTGCTTAAAAACTATAATTACTTTTTTGACAAAAATTGCAGAAGAAGAAAAAATTATTCCTTATAAAATCAAAGAATTTAAACAAGAACAGCTTAAAGAACTTACTGCACCAAAAGGAGAATTTGAAAAAACCGATGACTATAACAAACGTCTTGAAAAAGCAAAAAATCTTTCTGAAAATTTTGAAAAAATTTATAGTCAAGAAATCAAAGTAATAAAAGATTCTGAAGCACCATCTATTGAAGCAGTTATCAAATCGCTTAATCAACAGATTGCAAGTAAGAAAGAAGAAATTGAATTCTTAGAACTAACTTTAAACGGAATAGAACCAAATCCAAGTAGTTCACTCAAAATTGAAGAGCAAGGAAAAGAACTTACTACGACAACTGAAAATAAATCTAAAGTTGTATCAAAGTATTATGTAATTGGGACTTTTAAATCTTTAGACAATTATGATGCAGATACAGAATCTTTCAAAATAAATATGCAATTTGGCAAAGATATTCAAAATTATTCCGTCCATATTCCTATTGATATAGCTCCTTCATTTAAGCAATCTTTTTCAAAAAATTGGATAAAATCTGATTTATCTTTTAATGATGGAAAAATATTAGAAGATTTTTGGATTGAATATAATTCTAAGAAATATCCATTTGAAAAAATCTAGAGGAATTTAAATATGAACCCCACACTTCAAAATATCATAACTTTTGGTGCGTCTGGACGCATTGAAAAAGCTCAAGAAGCTTATGATTCTCTGTACTACAAATATAAAGTAGAGGTTAATCAATATAATTCTTTATGTGATGATTTAAAAGGTTATGCCACAAAATACCTTCCTCTTCAAATAAAAGCACAAAAACTTGCGCGCAAGGTTAATAAATTCATTCCAACAAATGAAAAGCATCGCGAAAATGCTATAAAAGAAATTGGATTTGCACCTGAAGATTTGCAAATGATGGAATTAAGTTTAAGTGCTGGCGAAATGGCTTTAAATTCCTTAAAAGGCGTTGCAGGCGGAGTTATTGCTGGTGCTGCAGCTCCTACTGCAATAATGGGTGCAATAACGACATTCGGAACTGCTGGAACTGGAATTGCAATTTCAAGTCTGTCTGGTGCGGCTGCAACAAATGCAGCTCTTGCGGCTTTAGGTGGTGG
Organism: uncultured Treponema sp.; assembly: GCA_964547685.1. Taxonomy (GTDB): domain Bacteria; phylum Spirochaetota; class Spirochaetia; order Treponematales; family Treponemataceae; genus Treponema_D. The sequence continues at coordinate 6,577 of CAZJOU010000044.1, forward strand.
AACTGTTGCTGCTGGTGGTGGCGGAGTTGCTGCCGGAAGCGCAATTCTTTCTGCTTCTGTCCCTATTGTTGGCGTTGCAATTGCAGCAATTGCTGTTCCTGTTTTTTCTCATCTTTCGGCAAATAAAAAAATCAAAGCGATAGAAGAAGAAAGCCTAAAAGTTGTAAACGAAATTGATAATGTTAAAGAACAAAAACTTAAAGTAAACTATTGTATTTCGCGAGTCATTGAACTTACTGAATCCTTAAAAAAAGCGGAAACTGCATTCAAAAAAATGTACCGTAGAACTTGTTTTAAAGTTTATCCGCTTGGATTCATTTCTAGAGCAATAAAAGGCAACGGAAAAAGACTTTCCAATAAGGATGCACTCCAAGTAAAAAATCTTTTGAATTCTGCAAAAGCAATGCTACTTATTCGCGATACAAACTTTATGGCAGAAATTGAATCAAAAGAAATCAAATCAGAGGAAAAATATGTCAAATAATATCGCGGCAGTAAATAAAAAAGCACTTACAAAACAAGTAAAGAAAATTGCAAAAGAAGCAAAATTACCAACAGAATTTGTTGGACAAGCATTAGATATAATTCCTGCAATTTTTGATGCATATAAACAAACTCTTGATACGCAGATTGAAATTGCAGAAATACAAAGTAAGCGTGATATTTTAATAGAAGATGTAAAACAGCGTTACTCGCTTTATAGTGAACTGTTTGAAAATATTTTTTCCGAACGTTCTGATGCAATTCATAAATATTTTGATGTTATTGATAGTGGAATCAAAAATCACGATAACTCATTAATTTCGCAGGGAATGCAACAACTTTCAACTGTTGTTACATCAAGTCCATTTGTTGAATTTTCAGAATTTAAAAAACAACTTGAATCGGGTAAACCATTTGAATTGTAATAATTTAATAGTTATGGAGGAACAAACTATGCAAAACGAAAATGAATTTGATGATTTAGATGCTGATTTTGCAGAAATTAATGAAATCAATGCAGAAATCCAAAAACAATGTGATGAACTCGACGCTGATATTACAATACTAGAACAAGTAAATGCCAAGTATGCAAAAGTTCAAGAACTAGAAAACCAACTAAAGCAAAAACCAGCAAATTCTAAAGCAATAAAAAAGCAAATTAAAGAACTTAGCAAAAAAATTAATAAAATAATAGCAGAAATAAAATAATCAGCTAAACTCTACAAAACAACTTGCAAGCAAAGTAAGGCACAAACTGGTAACTTCCTATTTACAAATTTTTAATCTACAACAAACAATGTTCCTAAAGCAGAGCCATTTTCCAAGTTTGTTAGAATATTTTCGCGGCTTCCGTTTGCAAGTAATGTTGGAATTCCGTAAGGAGCGGCTTTTTCTGCGGCTTGAATTTTTGTTTCTATTCCGCCAGTTCCAAATGCATTATTTTCGCCAATTTTAATTGATTTTCGCAACTCTGGAATATTTTTTACAACTTCTACAATTTTTGCGTTTTTATTGGTTTTTGGATTATCCGTAAAAATTCCGTCTACATCGCTAAAAAGAATTAGTAAATCTGCGCTCCACAAAATTGCCGTTAATGCCGAAAGGTTGTCGTTATCGCCAATTTGAAATTCGTCCGTTGTAACAGAATCGTTTTCGTTAATAATTGGAACAACGCCTTCATCTTCTAGCGTAAAAAGCGTGTTTCTAATATTTAGCGAACGATGGTCGTTTGCAAAATCTTCTTTGGTTAGCAAAAGTTGACCAATGTGAATATTTTGTTCCGCAAATGCTTTTCGCCACTGAACCATAAGTTCAACTTGACCTATTGCGCACAAAGCTTGTCTAAAATGAATGTCTTTTTTGCGCGCCCATTCGCTTAGCGTAGAAACACCAGAAACTTGCGCTCCAGAAGAAACTACAATAATTTGCTTTCCTTGATTTATTAAATTTTTGCACTGAGCGGCAAATTTTGCCATAAAATCTGTATTTTGAGTTCCGTCTGGTTTTGCTAGCGTATTTGAACCGATTTTTATTACTATTTTTCTCGCATTTTTTAATGCTTTAGAAATTTCTTCACTCATATTTTTTCCTTTTTACTATTATGAACGAATTTGACCTTCGCCATCTATTAAATATTTTGTTGTTGTTAGTGCTTTTATTCCCATTGGCCCGCGCGCGTGCAATTTCTGTGTAGAAATTCCAAGTTCTGCGCCAAAACCAAATTCTCCGCCATCTGTAAATCTTGTAGAAGCATTTACATAAACGCAACTTGCATCAATTTTTTGTTGAAACAACTTTGCATTTTCTAAACTTTTTGTAATTATACTTTCGCTATGCTTCGTGTTGTGTGCATTTATATACGAAATTGCTTCTTCTATATTTTCTACAGATTTTATGCAACATTCGAAATCAAGATATTCATTTCCAAAATCTTCGTCTGTCGCTTTAAATAAAATTCCGTTTTTTGCGGCGTCAGTTTTTTCTAAAATTGAATAAGAAAATTCATCTGCATGAAACTTTACACGATTTGCAAATTGTTTTTCTAACAAAGGAAGAAATTCGTTCGCAACTTTTTTATTCACAACAATACATTCTATTGCGTTACAAACGCTTGGTCGCTGAATTTTTGCGTTTTCCGCAATTTTTGCCGCCATTTCTAAATCTGCGCTTTCGTCAACATAAAGATGGCAAACTCCACTTCCTGTTTCTATAACTGGAATTTTTGCATTAGAAACAACATTTTGAATTAATTTTTTTCCTCCGCGCGGAAGAACTACATCAATTTTTCCGACTGCGCTTAAAATTTGTTCAACATCGCTATGGTCGTGTTCTTTTGCTTCTACAAGTTCTATTGCATTTGCTATTCCGCCCGAAACAGAAGAAAGCGCATTTTTTATAATTTTTACAATTTCTTTATTAGAATTTAGCGCAGAAGATGAACCGCGCAAAAGAATTGCGTTTCCGCTTTTATAAGCAAGACTAAAAGCGTCTACCGTAACGTTTGGGCGACTTTCGTAAATAATTGCAACAACGCCAAGCGGCACGCGAACTTGTCTAATATTTAGCCCATTTGCAGTTTTCCAACCGGCAAGTTCTTCGCCAATTGGGTCGGCTTGCGAAATTACAATTTTTAAGCTTTCTACAATTCCATCTATTCGTTTTTCGTTAAGCGTAAGTCGGTCTATTAAAGATTCGGAAATTCCGTTTTTCTTTGCATTTTCTATGTCTTTTTTATTAGCAAAAAGAATTTCGTTTTGATTTTCTTTTAGTGCCGTCGCAACAGCAGAAAGAGCTGCGTTTTTAGTTGCGGCATTTTGTAACGCTAAACTAGAAGCGCCTTGTTTTAAGTTTTTGCATATATTTTCTAAATCCATAAGAACTCCAAAAATATCATTATTGACTAAGTTTACTAAGCAAACATCGCAGAACTTGCATAGTATGTCATTGTCGGGCTTCCATAATATGTCATTGTCGGGCTTGACCCGACAATCTATTCTAAAGGAGATTCTCGCGTCAAGCGCGAGAATGACACGTTACATAAACACAAAAATGACAATTTCAATAAAAAAAGCCGAAACTTTTTTGTTTAAGTTTCGGCCCGTTTAATTGCTTTTTAGTAATTTGCCAAAAAATACATTCCTAGCAAAACTGCATTGCGAAATTTTTCAACAGACCAATCTTCTGTTTCGGGGAGACTTTTTATATACCACCAAAAAATTCCGAATTCTGGATCAATTCTTAAAGAATATTCTGCAAAATCATCAGATTTTGTTTGCTGACCAAACATAAGATAAACTGCATCATTTAAGATTCTTAAAAAATCTTTATATGTTTTTGCCCAATCAGAAGTATCTTTGCAAAGTTCTTCTAACTGAAAAAGAATTTGCTCTTTTAGCGCAATATCAGATTTTTCTACCCAAGTTTTTTCTATTAAAAGTTTTAAGTTTTTATTAAAACTTTCTACAACTTTTTTTTCGTCCGAAGCAGAAAAAGAACCTGAAAAACCAAACATTGATGCAATTTTTTCAACATCAGATTCATTATTTTCTTTGCTGGTTGTAAAATTTTTTACAGCTTTTACAGTATCAGCATCAATAAATTCTTTTATAAGGTCTTCTACCTTGTTAGAAATAGCCATACTTGAATAATAGATTTTTATGCTATTTTTTACAAGTAGGCTTTAAAAATTGATTTTCTAGGTTTAGCGCACTGCGTCCATTGTTGCGGCTGCAATATTCATTGTTTTTGTAACATCATCGCCGTCCCAAATTCCAGAAAGCGCAGGTCCCATACATTGCCAAAATTTTCCAAGTTGAATAATTGTTGGCATTGGTTTTGAATATTGCAGTTGGTCTACAATTACTTTTGAATATTCGTCTGTAATTTGAATATCTTTTCTTGGCGGAATTTGATCTGTCATTTCAAAACGTTTTTGTAACATTTCTTTGGAAGTAATAAATTTTGCAAATTCCTTTGCTTCTTCTGGATGTTCTGAATATGAACTTACAAAAGCAAGTCTAACGCCAGAAAAAGAAGTTGCTGGTTTTGTTTGTCCATGAAATTTTGGTAAAGTCGCAACTCCAAAGTTCATTCCCGCCTTTTTAAATTCGTTAATTTTCCAAGAACCTGTAATAATCATAGGACTTGCGCCAGAGCGAAAGGAAGCATGACAAAAATCTCTAGAAGCGTCTGTTGCTGGAATATTTAACACAAGTGTTCTAAGTTTTTGAAAGTATTTCATTCCAGAAATTGCTTCTGGCGTATTTAAGTTATGTTGTTTTGGATTTTCGCCATCTGGACCAAAAAGTGGCGCGCCAAAACTATCTAAAAACATATACGAAAAATAAGGGTCAGTAACCGCCCAAGCAAGTGCAAATTTATTTTCGTTTGCTACGTTCCAAGTTTTTGCAAAAGAAATAATTTCTTCCCAAGTTGTTAGCGGCTTTTGCAAAATATCTTTGTTATAAAAAAGAACGTAAGTTTCGGCTCCAAGCGGATAACCGTAAACTTTTCCGTTAAAAGTTGCAGCTTTTTTTGCCAAAGGATAAAAATCCTTCATATAATCTGTAGCATTTTCTACTGGAAGAATGTGACTTCCTGCAACAAGCGCACCAATATGGTCGTGCGGAGCAACAAAAACGTCTGCGCCAACGCCAGCAGGTCCATCAAGTTCAATTTTATTTCTTGCATCTGTAGATTCAACTGGTTCGTAAATAATTCTAACTTTTGGATTTACTTTTTTAAATTCTCTAATTGCATATTGAATGTATGCACTTTCTGTTCCAGAAGATTCCCAAACTTTTAATTCTGTTTTTTTAGGCGCAGAAAAAATTGCGCTACACATTAAAGCAACAAAAACACAAATGATACTTTTTTTCATTTAAAACCTCATTCGATAATATAACTATATTTTTTTTATATGACAATCTGTTCAAAATTATAACTAATTTTTAATATTTATAGATTTCGGGAAAAGTTGAATCTCTCGCAGATTTCGCGGATAAACGCAGATTTAGTAAATAAATTTGTGCAAACCGATAAAAAAATCCTAAAAAGTGGGACGCAGGCGAAAAATGAAAGGCCCCAAGGAAGCGTAACATCGAAGATGTATGCGGACTGGGAAGGTTCATTTTTCGCCGTCGCTGGGACCCGCTTTTTTGGATTTTTTTAATTGCGACACAATTTTATGTAGATTGTCGGGTCTAGCCCGACAATGACGCGAAAATTGAAAAACAAAATTTCCACAAATCTATAGATATTTAGAACAAAAACACCGCTTGCAAATTAGCGTTTATTAAGTTAAGTTTTTATGTATGGATTCTTCTT
>CAZJOU010000045.1:0-1324 GCA_964547685.1 uncultured Treponema sp.
TTTCCATCAAAAATAATTCCAGTTGCGTTTACAGTTCCGCCGCTTGCAACAGTTAAAATTGAGCCAGTAAACGCACTTCCGCCGTCTGTTCCATCGTAGCGTTTTAGCGTAACAGTTGGAGAAGTGCCAGAAAGCGCAAATGTCCAATAACTTGCAGAACTTTCGTCTGAGCTTACATTTATTTCGTTCATTACATAAATAGTTGGACTTGTTGCGCTTGTGTCTAGTTTTGAAACGGCTTTTTCCATTGTTAAAACTGGAACGCTATACGAAGTTCCAGCGTTTGTGTCCAATCCGCTTGTTGTATCAAGATAAACGGTTTCGTATAACAGTTCAGAAATTATCGCTTTTGTGCTATCAGTAGAATTAATTTTTAATTGGTAATCAGATGCTTTTGTATAAGTAGAACAATCGTATAATTCAAAATAAGACAAATAATTAGAAAGCGAAATTGAAGAATCACTTGTCTGTAAAACAGTATTTCCAACTGTTATTGTTGTGTAAATTTTACACGTATTAGTTAAAGAAAAGCCTGTAAGAGTTCCAGATATATTAATTGGTGCAGCAACAGAATAAATTGTTTCTACATAAGAATCACCAGAAAGATTTACTGTTGCACTTGTAACAGACGAAGTATATCCAATATCGCAATTACAAATAGAAGATGTTGAATCAATATATGAATTATTTTTTATTGTTCCACCATTTATATTTACAGTTGCACTTGAACTAGCACAAATTCCTGTTCCATAACTAGACGCCGAAGTTGAATAGTTATCTTGAATTGTTGCACCAGAATTCATATTCAATGTAGATGCAGAAAGATTTATTCCTGCAATACCGGAAGTAGCCGCAGAATAATTATGATGAATTTTTCCATTTAAATTAACGGTTGACATATAAGTAGAAATTGCAGCCCCACTTTCTGTTCCATCTGCGCCGTTTGCATAAAATTCAGAATCGGAATCTATTTCTAGTTCTGAATAAGTTAAATATATTCCACCACCACTATCTTTAGCATAATTATTTACAATTTTTGTGTTATTTAATGTAACAGAAGCGTAACTTTCGTAAATGCCACCGCCATAAGATGCAGAATAATTTGAATTAGAAGAATCTGTTGGCGCATAACTTGTATTTTGTGTTCCGTCTGAAAAAGTTTCGCTTGGTTCGCTACCCAAAGTACAATTATTAAGTGTTAAAATTGATTTTGTAGTTGAATTACCTGCAATATAAATTGCTCCGCCGTTTACAGTTGAATATCCGCCTTTTAAAATTAAATTATTTAGCGTTACAGTTGCGTTTTCGCCAATGTTCATAATTC
>CAZJOU010000045.1:1424-5950 GCA_964547685.1 uncultured Treponema sp.
GAAGAAGAAGATTCTGTTGCAGTTATGTAATATTTTATGTTAGAAGAAGAAACAGAAGGAAGTGCCGTTCGCGCAGAAGTTGCTGTGGTTGAGCCTGTCGAAAACTCGTCATTGATGAGGTTGCTTTGTCGTTCCGCTTCTCGCAATGACGTGTTGGTTGCAAGCGTTGAATCTGCTTTTCCAGAAATTGTATAGTAAGTTTTATTTTTTTCGTTAGAAGAATCGTGTTCGCTTAAACTTTCAAAAATACAAGAAGAAAAACTTATTGAACAAAAAATTACCAAAACCGCAAAAATCAGTCTTGCAAAAAAAGAGGAAATTTTATTTTTGTTCAAAAAGTTATATTTCATAGTTTTTTTAAGCAAACATAGGTTCTTTATATTCAATAATTGCAATTTCTTGCCCAGAAGAAATGCAGTTTTCAGCCTGTGTATAAATATCTTTTGATGTTTGTTCATCAAGAAAATATTCACCACAATCATCGCATATTTTAGCAGGAACATTTTTAAAAATTATTGTAGTTTTTCCACGCGTAAGCACAACTTGAGTAAATCCGTCTTTCATATTTCCAAATTTGCAAATAGGACACAACATTTTAATTCCTCCTCTTTGTAAAATCATCAGACCAAAGTTCTTTGCTTGGTTCATAAACAGTAATAATATATTCAGAATCATCGGTTACATTATATGCAGAAACAACATGCAAAGGATGATTATTATAATATCCTAAAATAAGCCTGCTTGGATATGGAGTGTCATCTTTATATTCTTTTATTGTAACACCTTTTTCTACAACAGACTTTACAGCTTCCAAAGAAATATTTATTCAAACATTCTTGAAAAAGCGTGTTTTGAAAATCTATAGTTCATACAATACCTTTATTTTACCACAGTTGCTGTAATTGTGTCGCTATAAGTTACGCTTTCTACGCTTGCACTTACATTTATGTAATAAGTTCCAGGCGGCATTGAACTTGTAAATGTAACTGTACAAGTTGCCGTAGAAGAACCGCTAGAAACTTCAGTTCTGTTCGTAACGCTTGTGCTAACATAAGTTGTATCTGTAATACTTGTTCCGCTAGAAGTTTGAACAACGTACGTTACCCAAGTTATTGCTTTTCCGCTAGTTGCAGTTGCCGTTATTGTAATTGTGTTTTCTGTTCCATACGAAAGCGATTCTATAGAAGAACTTCCACTTACGGTTGCACTAAACGTTGTTGAGTTATCAAACGGATTTGTTGTACTTCCGCCACTAGAAGAATTTTTTTGCCAAACCGCGTAAAGCGTAACAGTTCCGTCATCTTTGCTAGTAAGTTTAGAAACGGTTGTTTTGTCTTCGTAATCTGCACTTGTTGCTGTTTCGGAAAGTGCCCAACCTAAGAAAGTATAGCCACTTCGCGTGAATATATTTTCAGTAAGCGTAACTTCTTCACTGTACGTTACAGCTACACTAGACATTGAACCAGTTGCATCGTCTGCATTTTTGTCAAAAACGATTGTATAAGAGTTATCAAGCCAAAGAGCGTATAAAGTTACTACATCGCCACTTGTTGCGCTAAGTTTAGAAACAGTTGCTTTATCGTCGTAATCTGCTGCAGTGGTTGTGCTAGAAGAAAGCACCCAACCAGCAAAACTATAGCCAGTTCTTGCATAAGCATTTTCTGTAAGAGTTACTTCTTCGCTATATGTTGCAGAAATGTCGTCCATAGTTCCAGTTATGTCAGTTGCATTTCCGCTAAATGCTATTGTGTACGAATTTTCTAGCCAAACCGCGTACAATGTTACAGTTTCGCCATCGGTTGTAGTAAGATTACTAACAGTTTGTCCGTCGATATAGCCAGCAAGCGAGCCACTAGACGCAGTTCCCCAACCAGCAAATGTGTAGCCAGTTCGTGTAAATGCGTTTTTCGTAAGAGTTACGCTTTCGTCGTATTTTGCAGAAATGTCGTCCATTGTTCCAGTTGCGTCGTCGGAAAGTTTGTTAAATGCTATTGTGTACGAAATTGGCGACCAAACCGCATAGAGCGTAACATCACTTGTTTTTTCGCCAGCGGACCAACCAGAAATTGCTGTGTAACTAGTTGAGCCTGTTGTACCGGAGGTCGCGTCAGCAACCAAAGTTTCGCTCCAACCATTAAAGATGTAGCCAGTTTTTGTTGGAACAGCCGAACTTAAATCAACATCTTCTGTTTCCTTAAATGTTGTTGGCGACATTCCGCTAAGTACAGTTGTTCCGTCTGAATCAAGATATGTTATTGAATGTTCATCGGCTGCAAGAACTTTTGTATAATTCATTGTAATTCTATAGGTACTAGTATCTAAACCAAACGTTAAATTAATATCATAATCAAATGGATTTTCAAAATAAATATTTAAATCATTATCTTTATCTTTTGGCTTAACTGTTACGTTTAAGTCGCTTGGAACATCACCTAATTTTCTAAATTCTGTTATTGTGTTTTCTGTAGAATCCCAGCCGTCAGAAGTAGAAAGAAGAATTTGACCATAACACTGACCACTATTTGCAGGAATTGTAAGTGCGTTAGAAATATCTTGCGTCATCCAAGTAGCAGAAGAATCTGTTATTCCTGCATAATATAAACCAAGTGCAGAATTGTCGCTTTGCGCACCACTTATAGAAGATTCTGTTACAGTTATATCAGAAAGCGTTATTGTACAAGGATTTTTTGTAGTAATCCAAACGTATGGAACTTGCAAGTCTTCTTCATATGCTTGGAACGAAGGTATATACAATGTAACTTTTTTTGCAGTATCTTTGTCAAAAACTAATCTATCTGAGCCAGCATTTTCGTATAAACCTTCGCGACCATGAGCCCAAATATTAATTTCGTTAGAACTAAGCGCAACATTACTTGTAAGATTAAATGAAATCTTATAGAACTTACCAACATCTATTGGCGAATTTATTAAGAAAAGATTTGCACCAATAGAAACAACACCTTCTGATTTTGTAAAGTCTAAAGTTACAGATGAACTTGAATTTTCTGTTACAATTAAAGAATTATATCCGTTATCAAAAGTTGTCCATTTTCCAACTGCAAAATATTGCTCATCTTCTGTTTCTTCCATTTCAAAATCTTCTATATATAAATCATAAAGATTTCCAACTGCAATATTAAATACGCCATTTTGCCAATCAAATGCAGAAGAACCTGTTGTTATTGTATAAGTTTTATCTTCTGTAATTTCTATAAAATTTTGATTACCGTTATTCATTGTAGTGTCGTCTTTTGCTTCCAAAAGCGCATTTAATGAACTTCCTGATGTTTTTAATTTAACGGTTATTTTGTAATTTACACCTTTTTCTACTGTTAATGGAAGTTTTGCTTGTAAATAATAATCCCAAATTCCAGTAATATCAGAATTTACAGTTGGAGCAGTATAATAATATGAACCGTCTACAAAAGTTACGGCATCCACTTCTACACCAGATTGATAGGCTTTAAATTCTGGCATATCAGCCCACACAGCAACAAAATCATACGAAACGCCACTTACAGAAACTGATTGAACGTAGCCTTCATCATTTACTGTAATTGAACTTGGAATTTCTGTGCTTTCTTCTGTTTCGCCGGTTTTTCTGTAGAATTTCCAGCCTGCTAAAATTTTTCCGTTTGAATATTCTTTTACATTTAAATTTGAATTTTCTGGAAGTGAACTTTTTGATACAACGTCGCCTATTTCGTAAGTTTCAAGAAAATATCCACCACTAGAAGTAACTGCGCCAGTTTCTGAATCTACAGTGTCTTTTTCGCTATAAAAATATAAACTTGCATAAGTTTCGTCTTCGCGGACTTCCTTAAAACTTGAATTCCAATCTATTTTGCAAGAAAAAATTAAAAGAGAAAGAAATAGAATAATCGTCATTCCAAACTTTGAGGAATCCGTCATTCCGAATTTATTTCGGAATCTATTTTGCAAATTAAGTTTCTGTGAAGTTAGATTAAAAATGTTCATTTTTACCATCTTACCCCCACAGAAATTTTTGGCGCAATAAAGTCTGTTGGCATTTCGCTAATAAAAATGTAATTGTAATCTGCACCAACTTCTATTATAAAACATTTTGCAAAAGAAAAAAGTGCCGAAGCGCCAAATTTTAAGCCTACGTAACCATAAGTTCCGCTTTTTTCTTCTACTTCGGATTCTGAATAACTTGCTAAATTGCTTATTAGCATTGCGTTTGCGCCTGCGCTTATATTTAGCGAAATAATTTTTTTTGTTATTGCGCGCTGGTAAACTAAATTTATTCCAAAAATTCCAAATTGGTCTGAATAATTTAAATAATCGTTTTCTTTTGTAAATTCGGAAACTAATGCTTCGATTTCAAATCCAAAGCGATTTTTATTTTTTTGAGGAATGTAACCAATTTTTGCGCCTAACGCTGGCAAAATGCTTTCTTCACTAAATTCCGAGTTGATTACAGGACACAAAATTCCTGCTTCTGCAGCAACAAAAAAGCCTGGAACGTACGTTTTTTTGCGTTTTTCCTTTTTGTTTTCGTCATT
>CAZJOU010000045.1:6050-12273 GCA_964547685.1 uncultured Treponema sp.
ATTTCCGCCTGCTTTGCAACTTCCGCTTCCTTAGTCTTTTTGTTAATAATTGCAATTTCGCTAGATTCGCTTTCGCGTCCACTTGGATTTGTTATTTTTAATTTCCAAGAACCTTCGCTAACTTTCGGGAATTCTGCTTTTGTTGCCTTAATTCCATTTTCAGTTTTTTCTGTATTTAAAGTTCCTTTTACAACTTCGTTTGTTTTTGTGTTTATAAGTTCAACTTTAGAATCTTCTGTAACATTATTTACATCAATTTGCATTTGAATTTTGCCATCTTTTTCACTTGGCAAAACCGCTTCGTTTTCATTTTTTACAAATTCCGGAGTTTTAGACTGAATAATTTCAAATTTTGTCCAATCTGTAGTTCCGCTTTCGCGACCAAGAAAATCCACCGCAGTTACGCGATATTCGTAATTTCCTGCCGGAAGCGGATTTTCTGTAAAATCTACAAAGTTGTTTTCTGTTTCAAAATCGTAGGTTTTTCCGCTTTTTATGTCGCGAACTTGAACTTTGTATTCGAACGCATTTTCGTCATTTTGCCATTCAATTTTTTGTTCAAAGCGAATTTTGCTTTCTTGTGCAAAAACGCAAATTGACTGCAACAAAATTGCAGCCAAAATAACGAGAATTTTTGTTTTTGGTGGTTTCGAGAACCTCAACCACCGCGGAGAAAATCTATTCTGCATACATTTTCCCCGGCTTTATCGTTTTTATTTTGTCAGGCAAATCAAAACTGATTTTAAACTCGCCTTTGGAAACTTCGCCTTGCTGCTCTTCAAATCCGTCTTTTGCGTGCGAAAATGCAGTTACGTTCCATTCAAAGTTTGCAATGTCTAGCGACGAAAGTTTTCTAAACCGAACTTGCGTTTTTTCCGTTTTTTCTGAATAAACACGCTTTACGCTTCCGTCAGCATTTTTTTGGAAAAGAACAAAAATGTAATCCGTTGCGCCAGGAACTTCTTTCCAACTAAATGTAATTGCACGATTTTTGCGAAGATAATTTTTTCCAATCGTAAAATCTTTTTCTGGCTGAACCAAAGTTGCTTGTGGCAAAAGCGGAACTTTTGTGATTGTGAACTTTTGCTCTTCTGAATCAAGCGGAATTCCGTTGCTTGTGCTTGCGCGAACAAGCCAAGAATAATTTCCTTCTGTAAGCCGACTTTGCGTAATTCCAGATTTAGCATTACTAATAGAAGAAACTTCACGTTTTGTTCCGTTTGCGTCAATTTTGTAAAGAACAAATTGCGTTTTTGTTGGAATATCAATTCCGTTTTGCCAAGTAAATTGCGTTGGCGTTCTAAGCGCGGAAAGTCCTGCAATTTGCGTTTGGCTTGGCGACAAAGCGTGAACTGGCGAAGGATTACGCAAACTAAACGAAACGTTCGCATTTTCGCTTGCGCGGAATGGATTTGTTGCAGTTTGTTCTGTTGCCGCTTGAACTTGCACAGAATATTTTTGAGCCGGCAAAACAAAGTTTACGTTTGTTTGCTTTACGCCGTTTTTTTCTGCGGCAAGTTTTCCGTTTGAATCGTAAACGCGAACGTTGTAATAATCCGCGCCGTTAGATTTTTCCCAAGAAATTTGAGTTGGCTTTTCGGAATAAGTTAAAAGCGTTGCGTTTTCGCTTGGCAAAGTAATTTTTGGCGGCAAAAGATTTTGCAAAATTACAAACATTCTTGCGTCAGAAAGCGCTTCTATTCCATCGGAAGTTTTTACGCCAACTCGCCAATAGTAAGTTCCAGCAGAAATTTTAGAATTTCCCGCAGATGTCGCAGATTCTCGCAGATTTTTATTGGTAGAATTTTCTGCGTTATCAGCGGAATCTGCGGGAACTTTTCCAAGCGTTGTGTTAGTTGCGTTTGTCGAAACCACCTTTTCGATTTTATCAAAGTTTGCGGATTTAGAAATTTGCAAAACGCTTTCCGCGTCCGTTCCTTCAAAATCTTCGCTAAGCCGCCAAATAAACTTTGTGTTTGCAAGTTGTTCGCTTTCTAAAGAAAAATTTTCCGGCGGATAAACAAGTCGGTTTTTGTCGGCAGCAATTTTAGAAATCGTAAACGCTTGAACCGCAGAAACTGGATTTACGTCGTCCGCATCGCTAGATTTTCGCGTAACGCGCCAATAATAAGTTCCGTCTGGAATTGCAAAAGACGAAAGAATTCCAAGTTTTCGCGAAACAAGCAAACTTTCCGTTTCAACAGAATAAAAAATGTCGGAAAAGTTTTTGTCGCGTGCAATTTCCAAATCGTAAGAAGCATTTTTAATTTCGCTTTTCCAGGCAAAGTTCAAATTGTAAGATTTTTCAGGATTTTTTGAATCAACATAAGTAATTTTTGCATTTTCCGCAGGAATTGTTAAAATCGGTGGCTTAATATTTTCCGATTTTGTAATTGTAAACGATTTTACTTCGCTAGGAATTCCGCTTCCAATGTTATTTACAGTGTAAAAAGGCGTAACTCTCCAAAAGTAAGTTCCTTCTGCAAGTTCGTTTTCCGAAATCGAAGTAAGTTCAATGTTTTCTTCGGAAACAACTGGATTTGTCATGTCGCGGTTTTTAGAAATTTCAACTTTATAATTTGCCGCGTAATCGTTTCCTTTCCAGCTGAACAAAACTTTTGGAAGCGAAGTTCGATAATTTATTTCAGAATTAGAAGAAGGCGAAATTAGCGCAATTTCTGGAATTTCCTTTACGTTGATTTTTCCTTCAACACTTTCGTCTTCATTTCCTTCTTCAAAAACGCGCCAATAAACAGTTCCGTCGCTTGCAGGAAGTTCAAAATTGTCCGCAGTTGTTGTGTAAGCCGCTTTTATTTTAGAAAAGTCTTTCGTATCCGAAGTTTGAATAACGATTTTGGGAGATGTTCCCGCAGATGTCGCAGATTTTCGCAGATTTTCTTTTGTGGTGGTTGAGCCTGTCGCCCGCTCGCGCACGGAGCGTAGCGGAGTAACCACGCCGTTACGCGAACTTTCCGAAGACTCTGTCATTGCCGGACTTGATCCGGCAATCTCTTTCGCAACATTCCATTCCAACTTTACAGAAACTGGCTTTTCGTCCATTTTTAAAAGATTCAAGTTTTTTGGAATTGACGTTACGGCAATCGGATTTTTAGAAACTTTGCCGTCAGATTCAACATTTACGCTTTCGCCGCTAGAAATTCTAGTTGTTTGCGTTTCGCTTTTTCCGTTTTCAGAAGGATTTGTAGAAACAGTTTGAATCGAAGCAGAACCAGACTGAACTTCAATATTTTGCGATTCGCCCGAAGAATCAGTTTTTAATGCAACGCGGCTTCCAGAATCAACTTGAACAACCGAACCATTTTGCATTTTTAAATAAATTCCGCTTTCTCCGCTAGATTTTGTTCCATCAACTTGAACATCGCCGCCCGAAACCGAAACTTGCAATCCAGTTTTTTCATCATAAGAAAGCTGAAGCATTGTGTTTTCGCCAAGATTAAGTTCAGTTCCATCGTTAAAGCGAACAACTGCTTGCGCTAAATCCGCAGTTCTGATTGTGTCTTCGTTATAAAGCGGCGAACTTTGCGAAAGTCGTTCCCAAACAACGCGGTCGTTAAATTTTCGCTGAGCAATTCGCTGCTTAAAATAAATTGTCGCAATTTTGTTTTTGTCGCTTCTAACCGAAGATTTGTTCAAATCGTGCCAGAAAAGATAAAGGCTTCCTGCGCAAACTGCAAGGCAAACTAAAACGATAAGAAAATCACTTAGACGCGACTTGTATTTTGTTTTCTTCTTCATTCAAGTTTACCTTTTCAAAATCCGGAGTCGGAATTCCTAAAAGTTCGCGGACTTCTTGAATTGTCTCTGGACCTTTTGGACCAAGCGCTTTTTCGCAATCTGGATCTGGTTCAAAAAACGGATTATTGACTGCGAAAAATTCTTTTATATCAAATTGCGGCATATTTACAACGCCGTAAAAATGCTGTTTTCCTTTTCCTTTAACTTCAAATTCAACAGGAATCATTTCTACAACAATTTCGTTTTTCTTGTTTTCTTCAGAAATCGTAAAGTTGTTTTCCGCACATTTTATGTAATCTTTTTTAATAAGATTGTAAGTGTCTTCCGTAATCAACATATCGGTTCCGCAAGGCTTGTTCGACGCTTCTGTTCGGCTTGCAAAGTTTACAGCGTCACCAATCGAAGTAAATTCCATTTTGTCGTAAGAACCCATAAATCCAACGGTTGCGCGTCCAGTGTTAATTCCGCGACCAATTTTAATTTGCGGTTTATATTCTGCGTTTGCGTTGTTTTCGTGCGCTTTTGTAAACGCAGTCGCTTCTTTGTTGTATTCCATAAGCGAATAACGCATTGCAAGACTTGCTTTAATTGCAGAAAGTGCATCTTCTTTTACGTAAGCGTCGTGCTTTGCTTTTGCTTCGGCTTTTTTCGGATCAGAATCTGGAAGTTTTTCCCAATCAAGCGGTTCTTGTCGCAAAACGCCCCAGCAAGCCATAATTGCGTCGCCTTCAAATTTGTCTACAGTTCCGCCAGTTCGCGTAATGCAAGTTACCATTCGGCTCATATAATCGTTCAGGAAATTTATAATTTCCGCCGCGCTTTTTTCGCCAAACTTTTTCTTAAATCCGTCAGAAATTGCAGTAAATCCGCGAATGTCGCTAAAGAAAATCGTAATGTCTTTTAAGTGCGGATCAAAGTCAATCGCTTTTTTAATAATTGCCTGCGTTACGCCTTTATTTGTAAGTTTTGTAAACGTGTTAAGAATTTCGCGTTCGTTTTTCGTGCTGTTTATTAAAACGCCAATTTCGTCTTTTCCGTTAGTTTTTAAGTCGCCAAAAAGTTCTGTGTTAAAGTTTCCTTCGTTAATTTGATTTACAACCGCAGTTAATTGCTTTAGCGGAACGCTCATCGACTTAGAAAAGAAATAAATAATCATTATGCTAATCGAAAGAATTGAAATAGAAATGTACAAAATGAATCTTGTTGTTCGGCGAACGCCAGCTAAAATTATGTCAGACTGAACAATTGTTACAACGCCAGAATTTCCAAAAGAGATTTTTTTATATGCGCCAAGAAATTCCTTAGTTCGTCCATTTTCATCAACTTCTGAATAAACTGTTTGGTCGTTATCTTGCTTTTCTGAAAGCATTTCTTTTACAGTTCCGTTTTCGCTAAAATCTGTTTCTTTTGCCATTAAATCAGAATTAGAAGCTACAATAACAATTCCGTTTCCATTTACAAAATAAGTTTCCGAAGTTTGACTTTCTGCACCAGAAGAAAAACTTTCAAATAATTTTTCCGAAGAATATAAAATCATTACAGATTTTTCGTTATTTAATTTAGAAACAGGAATAAAAAGTGCCATTAAATCTGCACCAAAAATTGGCGTTGCATTTTGAATAGAAAAAATTCCTTGTTCAGCATTTTGAATAGAATCACTTTCTATTTGTAAATAAGAATCAACTAAACTAGTTTCTATTTCGTGTTCGCCAAAAAATGTTAAATTTTCGTAAGATTTATTTAATTGCGGAAAGCTTATTGCAACAATTTCTGGATTACTTCCGAACAAAACAGAAGCATTTTCGTTTGCTACAATTTCGTTAAAATTAGTTTCGGAATTAAACACAGTTACAAAAGAATCAACTGTAGAAACAATATTTTGTAAAGTTTTTTCGCAATCACCGGCAGTTCTAATTGCAACAGTAAGATTATTTGCTTCTGCATTTGTTTTGGTGTCTTCGCTTATAAAATGGTAAACAATAAAAGTAAGGCAACCTAAAGAAATAATTACAATAGCGGAAATAATGCTTATTAATTTTTGACCAATAGGACGTTTTACTTTAGAAGAAGCGATTTCTTGTTTTGCGACTTTTTTTTCTTTAGAGTGTCTTAGGCGTTCGTTTTCTTTTGCCTGTTTTTTGGCAATTTTTTGTGCGATAAGTTCATTTTTTTTGTTAATTTTAGCGGCTTTTTCTGCAATTTTTCTAAGTCTTTTCTTTTGTTTTTCAGAAAGAACTACAGGCTTAAATTCTCCTAAAAAATTAGGGAAAAGGTCTTCTTTTTCTTTTACAGCGCAAAAAGAACCGTAAGCAAAATCACCAGCGTTCATCATACTTATTTTATCGGATATTTTTAGATAAAACAATAATTTAGATAATTTATAATTAATAATTTATAATTTATAATGCATAATTTTTTTTTGGGCGCAAACGGGAAACGCAACGGGCTTTTCGCCTTCGCAGCATAG
>CAZJOU010000046.1:0-6907 GCA_964547685.1 uncultured Treponema sp.
AGTTTTTTACATATCTTTGTAGGTTTGGACGGAATCTTCTAAATGTTCAATTTGAATGCCTACGTCTTTAAACATTTTTAGGGAATCTTCTTCGTCGTGATAATGTTTTTCGCAAACTACCCTTTTTATTCCGCAATTTATTAAAAGCATTGCACATGTGCGACAAGGAGTCATTTTGCAATAAACAGTTCCGCCATCTATAGAAATGCCACGTTTTGCCGCTTGGCAAATTGCATTTTGTTCAGCGTGAACTGTGCGTACGCAATGATTTGTTACAGTTCCGTCTTCGTGAATTGTCTTTTTTAAAAGATGACCAACATCGTCGCAATGAGGAAGTCCAGCTGGACTTCCTACGTAACCAGTTACAAGAATTTGATGGTCGCGCGCTATTACGCAACCACTTCTGCCTCTGTCGCAAGTTGCGCGCTTTGCAATGGTGCGGCTAACTTCCATAAAATATTCGTCCCAAGTTGGGCGTTTGTAAACTAATTCACTCATAATTATAGATAATAAAACTAGTAGATTCCCGCGTCAAGCGCGGGAATGACAAGTTATTCAAGCGCGGGAATGACAAGTTATTTAATCGCGGGAATGACAAGAATATAAGTGGTTACTTCGCTTTGCTCCGTGCGCAAGCGGGCGATAAACTTAACCACCTAATAAAAACTATTTGCAGGCTTCGAAAATTATGTCTGCTATAAAAATAATTGCTAAAATCCAAGTTACAACTGGAACTTCTTTTGCTTTTTTGCCGCAAACTTTGCAAAGAACAAAAGCAATCATTCCCCACATAATACCTTTAGAAATTGAATATGCAAAAGGCATTGTCATAATTGTAATAAATGCAGGAATTCCTTCTGTAGGATCTGTAAATTCTATAGATTTTACGTTTTGCATCATTAAATAACCAACAAAAATTAATGCAGGTGCAGTTGCAGCAGCAGGAATAAGAGCAAAAAGAGGATTTAAGAACAACGCAAGCAAGAATAAAATTCCTGTTACAACAGAAGCAAGTCCAGTTTTTGCGCCAGCGGCAACACCAGAAGTCGATTCAACAAATGAAGTTACAGTTGAAGTTCCCAAACAAGCACCAACAACAGTTCCAATTGCGTCAGAAAGCAATGCACCTTTTACGTTAGGAATATTTCCGTTTTCGTCTGTAAGTTTTGCTTGTTCAGCAACGCCCATTAAAGTTCCAATTGTATCGAACAAATCTGTAAAAAGGAACGTAATTAAGACTACAACAAATTTTAGCGAAAGTGCGTTTTTCCATTCAAATGCACACAAATAAGGTGCGGCAGGAGTTGAAAATGGTTTAAAATTTTCTGGAATTTTTGTAACACCAAACGGAATTCCAATAATTGTTGTAATAGCAACGCCAATAAGAATTGCGCCCGGAACTTTTAATATGTAAAGAACGATTGTTATAATTAAACCGATTACGGCAACTATTGCAGTTGAATGGTCAAGAGTAAAGTTTACAAATCCGATTGTTGTACCAGTATCTGTTGAACAAATACCAGCGTTTACAAGACCAATAATTGTAATAAAAAGTCCAATTCCAACAGAAACAGCTTTTTTCATTGTTGAAGGAATTGCGTTTATAATTGCTTCGCGAACTCCAAACAACGAAAGAAGAATAAAAATAATACCTTCTACAAAAACTGCAGTTAGCGCAAATTGCCAGGTGCAACCCATTCCAAGTACAACGGAATATGTAAAGAATGCATTTAAGCCAAGTCCAGGTGCCAAAGCAACAGGAAGATTTGCTAAAAATGCCATTATTAAAGTTGCAATACAAGCAGAAACCGCGGTTGCTGTAAATACGGAATTAAATTCCATTCCAGCACCAGAAAGAATTCCTGGATTTACGGCAAGAATATATGCCATTGCCAAAAAAGTTGTTATTCCGCCAATAATTTCCTTACTTATTGACGAACCTCTTTCGTTAATATGAAAAAGCTTTTCCATTCTTTTCCTCCAATTAAGAATGAGTAAAATTATAACAGAAAAACAAGTGTTCATAAAGAAGAAAAAATAGTATTTAATGTGATTTTTTTGGAAAATAGATAGATATTTCCGCCTCTTTATGATAATTGGACAAAATCCCTTACGAATTTCTTGGACAAAATCGCTTACGAATCAGTTTTTATTATTTCCGTGCCATAAAATAAAACCTTTACTTTTTTAGAAGATGTTTTAAAATATAGTTAAAAGGAGGTTTTTATATGGTTTTCTTAATAAGTGCAGTTATAACGTTTCTTATTTTTAAATATATAATTCTTCCTTTTGCAAAAAACATAGCGGCGGAAGACAATAGTAAAGATGAAAGTCTTTGCTCTGATGATGACGATTTTCCAGATTTATTTAATTAGTTTTTCCGTTTTTAAATCTAACATAAAAAATATCACTGCGACGATTTTTACGGAAAATGTAAAAAGGACTTGTCAAACGTAAAGAGTATTTGTAACGCTTATCTAACATAAAACCACCCTTGAAATTTGTCTAGTAAGGTAGTAAAAACACCTAGAACAAATGAATTTTTTGTAGGGAAGTTTAATTTTAGATAATTCGTTAAAACATAAAGAATTATTTAAAATAAAAAAAAGCGGTAGAAGATAGATTGCGTTAAAAAATTGCGCTAGCAATTTTAGCAATCTGGGCCGAAGATTTATCGTAGGCCTAGAACCCGTAGGGTTCGACTCTGAAACAAATACTATTTAAAATTAAAAAAGGCTTCTATTAAAGAAACCTTTTTATCTTCAGCGGTAGAAGGGAGTCGAACCCTCGTCATCAGCTTGGAAGGCTGAGATAATAAGCCGTTATATGACTACCGCAAGTCGATGTTTAATATAATATACAATTTACAAACTTACGTCAATAGGCAAAAGTGATTTTTTTTATTTTTTTATTCTTCATCATCGTGGGCTTTATTTTCGAACTTTGTAAAATCTCTAAAAAACATCATTTCTACTTCGCCTGTTGCACCGTTTCGCTGTTTTGCAACAATACATTTTGCATCTTGAACTGGATTTTTTTCATCTAAAATTTTTCTGTCCCTGTGAAGAAACAAAACTACATCGGCATCTTGTTCAATAGAACCAGAACCGCGTAACTGTGCAAGGTTTGGTTCCTGCCCTTCTGCATCGCGAGCGACTTGGCAAAGTGCAACAACAGGAACATCAAGTTCGCGCGCTAAAGCCTTTAATGATTTTGAAATTTCAGAAACATTTTCCCAAGTATTTGGATTTGGATTATCAAGAGTTATAAGTCCAATATAATCAATAAAAATAATTTGAACATTTAAATTTGCAACCATTCTACGAGCAGACGCCCTTAAATCCAAAAGTCCCATATTTGGAGTATCGCAAATATAAAGAGGCGCATTATAACAAAGACCTGCCGCATCCTGAAGTCGCTGAAGTTCTGCAAAACTTAACATTCCGCTTCTTATTTTTGAACCTGGAATACGCGAAACTTGCGAAAAAAGACGTTGCCCAATAGATTGATACGACATTTCCAAAGAAAAGAAACCACACGGAATCTTTTTTTCTATTGCTATCGTTTGCATCATAGAAAGAGCAAATGCCGTTTTACCAATAGAAGGACGCGCACCAATAATTATAAGTTCTGATTTTTGAAAACCGCTTGTCATAGAATCAAGCCTAGCAATTCCAGAAGGAATTCCCGTAAGTTCAGAATTTTTGTTAGCACGCATTTCTACAAGTTTAATAGTTTCGTTTACAACTTGATGCATATCGTACATTCTTGAAGTTTCAGAATTTTCAGAAAGATCAAAAATCTTTTTTTCTGCATTTTCCAAAAGAACTTGGCTTTTTTTTGTTTCGTCAAAAGCAGAAGCCCTAACTTCCGAAGACAATTTAATTAAATCTCTACGAGTTGCACAATCAAGAATAATATCAACGTAATAATCTATATTTGCAGCAGTTGCAACTGTGTCGGTAAGACCTAACACGTATTGCGACCCCCCCGCTTGCTCAAGTTTATTTTGTTTTGTAAGTTCGGTTACCAATGCAGAAGCGTCACCGTGAACATTTTGTTTTGTTAAAGAAATTAAACATTCGTAAATAATTCTGTTTTGAATAGAATAAAAACGGTCGGGACGAAGCCTTACAACAATTTTTTCCATTGCTTCCCAATCAAAAAGAATTGCCCCAAGTGTTGCTTGTTCCGCATCTAAATTATGTGGCGGAACTGTATCTTTTAAGACTTCAGCCATTTTTCCCCCAAAACTAAGATTTATTCACAAAATATAAACAACTTATCCACAAATTTTAAAAGTTGCTTAAAGACAACAAAGGCGATGTTCTAATAAAGAAACATCGCCTTAAAAAAAACAAAAAGCAAAGCTTATTCAGCTTTTTCTTCTGCTGCAGGAGCAGATTCTTCTGAAGAAGTTTGTTCTTCAACTTTTTCTGCTTTTTCAGCCTTTTCTGTTTTCTTTTCTGCTGGTTTTGAACCAGGAACTACTTGTGCTTTTACCGCAATTTTAATTTCGGCTACAGCAGATTCGTACAAATGTACAATAGCGTGATAATTTCCAACAGATTTAATTGCAAGACCTGGAATTTCAATACGTTTTCGTTCAATTTCAAAACCAAGTTTATTTAAAGCTTCTGCAACAATTGTTGCTGTAACAGAACCATAAAGTTTTCCGTTTGAACCAGCTGGCATATCAATAGAAATTTCTGCTGCTTCAAGTTTTTCTTTAAGGCTTTTAGCGTTCTGTCTTTTAACTTCTTTGCGTGCTTCGATTTCTGCTTTTTTAGATTCGAACATTGCAGCAGTTGTTTCGTTATAAACTACTACAAGATTTCGTGGAAGCAAGTAGTTGCGAGCATAACCTGTAGCAACATTCTTTACATCACCTTCTTCGCCAAGGTGTTTTACATCTTCGTTAAGAATAACTTTCATTTTTTTCAAGCTCCTCTTTTATTTTAGAACTGGCGTCACCAGGAGTTAGATCGTCAGTTCAATTTTTTTTATTTTATTCTGCAACATACGGAAGCAAACAAATTGCTCGCGCGCGTTTAATTGCACCAGCAAGTTCACGCTGATGTTTTGCACAAGTTCCAGTTATACGACGTGGCAAAATTTTTCCGCGTTCTGTTGTAAAACGACGCAAAGCATCTGCATCTTTGTAGTCGATTTTTGTTTTATTAGCGCAGAAACGACAAACCTTTTTGCGGAAGAAAGTTTTTCCTTTTCCGCGTCCGTTTTCACGAGCTTCGTCTTCTCTGCCTTCGTTTTCTACTGTAGGCTTTTTTTCTTGCGCTACATCTTTATTTTCTTCATTAAGTTCTTTGTTTTCTTCTGACATAATTTACTCCAAATTAAAAAGGAATATCTTCTGGGAAACTGCTATCTGCATTTCCGAATGAATCACCACCAAAATCTGGTGTTGAACTAGGTGCTTGCTGTGCAGAAAAATTATTTCTAGGCTGGAATCCGTTAGATGCACCCCCGACAGAGCCATTAGAACTCTGACCGCCATCACTTCTTCCGCCACCTAAAAGCTGAACATTATTAGCAACTATTGTTACTCGGCTAAAATTTTGACCATCTTTTTGCCATCTGTCCTGCTTTAGATAACCATCTACAGCAATCTGTTTTCCTTTTGTAAGATAAGGCTTTAGGTTTTCTGCCTGTTTGCCCCAAAGGGTAACATCGAAAAAGTTTGCTTCTTCAACCCAATTTCCAGTTGAAGAATCTTTTCTGCTTCGATTTACGGCGATGCTTAAATTTGCTCTAGCCTGTCCGTTTGAAACATAGCCAAAGGAACGTTCGTCACTTCCGACGTCTCGTGTCAATCTTCCTACTAAAACAACATGATTAAGATCTGTCGCCATTTTTTACCCCTTTTATATAGAATTTAGCAATTCTTATTTTTCTTCTAATTTTACAAAAAGATACTTTAAAAGATTCTTTTGAATTTTAAACGCTTTGTCTAATTCTGTAATTTTATCTGGATTAAGCTTAAGAGTGAAAAGAACAAAACGACCACGTTTTTCTTTATTAATTTCGTAAGTTAGGTCACGGTCGCCAAAAAGTTTTTCTTCTTCAATTTCTGCGCCGTTTTCTTTTAGTGCATTTCGAACTTCATCGGCAGCACTTTTAGACTTTTCTTCATCAAGTGGGAAGATAGTCATTAATTCATACTTTCTCATTTTTGTCTCCTTATGGACTTATGGAAGTTCATACGAACTTCAAGGGGTGTTCTAAAAATATAACATTTTTGCTAAATCAAAGTCAATGGGGAAATTCATAATTCATAATTCATAATTCATAATTTTTAATTGACCGTGGTAAATTGACATATTATAATTTTATGTATGTTTTTTTCTATTAATGATAATTATAAAAGTAAATTAAAAATATTTTTCTCTTTAGTTATTTCTGTTCTTTTCGCTTTTAATATTGTAGCGCAAAAAGAATCAAAATCAGAAAGATATGACAGAATTTTGCGCGAAGGAACTTTAAAAGAAGTTACAAAAATGCTAAAAAGCGACAATACAATTCAGACAGAAAAAATCGGAGATGATAAAGATTCTCTTGTTATGACTGCGCTAAAACACGACAGAGAGCCAAATATTCTTACCTTACTTTTTAGAGCTGGTTGTTCTGTAAAAACAAAAAATAAAAACAAACAAACTGCGCTTATGTACGCTTGTCTTTATTCTTCTAATGCAGATTCTATAAATTTAATTTTAAGCAAAGCAACAAACAAACGAAATGTAAAAAAGAATTTGCTAAAAAAAGATTTGTTCAAAAAAAGTGCTTGGGATTATGCTCACGAAAATGCAAGTCCAGTTGCGCTTGAAATAATTTCAAAATATTTTCCAGAAGAAAAAGCAAAAGAAGAAAAACCTAAAAATGAAGTAATTGT